>JBHLOD010000136.1:0-5108 GCA_048940825.1 Promethearchaeota archaeon
CTATTTCCAGCCCGCAAGTTCACAGTCGGTTTCCACGTTGTATCATTGGGGTCGTATATCTCCAAGTCAGAGATTAGGTTTGGAGACCTGCTCTTGACTCTCCAATACCCGTATCTGCCTGCTTCCGTGGTAACCGAATACGTTGTGACATTCAGATAGCCATCCCCAGGCGCTCCTCCTGTCCAGCCAGAGGTTAGATTCGTGGAAGGTGCGAGAGGGCTTGCTACAAAGAATACGTCTCGACTTGACGGTAGAGAGAGGTTGTAGAAGTAGAATCGCGGATAACCACCGGGGATGTTTGCGTAGAAGTATGATGTGTACGTTGCATCTGTCCCGTTCTCAATCGAGAAGGTTTCTCCGTAGGCCGAAGGGCTAATCTCATAAACTGTAGAGCCTCCCAGTTCTCTAGCATACATGTTAGTTGTGACAGTGTAGTCCAAATAGACAGTCCTATTCGGATTCGGTGCAGCTGGTATTGGAGTCCAGCTGAAGTTCAATTGTACCGGGTCTGTGACCCAAGGAGCAGCCGGCGTTTCAGCGATGCTGCCCGTCCCATATCCAATATTGTTCACTGTATTGCCGTTCATCTCTAAGTTGACGCTAGTGGGGGTTGCTCTTGTCTTCAAGTAGAGCTCGATCTTGTCCACACGAGCTCGAGGGCCTATCTCTGGCACATAGCCTACAGGTTGAGTGCTTTCCAATCCAATCTCAACGCTAACGTCTTGGTCTGTAGGGAGATTGAACACTCCCGGGTTGACGTACATCAAGCCTGTGTCATACCAAGTTTCTTCGGCGGCAATAGCATCAAACACAAGATACCAGATTCGATTCCCCTCGGCATTCATGTATAGGGCAAAGGATCCCGTCATTCCATAGTGTGTATCGTCTTGTGTGTCCGCCCAATAGCTTAGTCTCAGACCCGCCCACACAACTGCACCTCTTGGAACATTCACTGTCTGTGTGGCATAACCCCGGTCGCCGGAGTCGTACCAATACGTTCCAGAAGTCGTCGAATCAACTTCAAACTCAAGGCAATCATCGCCGGGACCGGTTCCATCCTCGACCCATATCGAACTTGGTATACTATTGCCTCCACCACCTACCGTCGCGCGCGTCCAGTCTGTATCTCCATCTGTGAAATCAGGGTTCGTGATCCAAGTTCTATTCTCTGTGAGATCAGTAATATCTACAGTTACACTGTAGGCTTCCCAACCACTACCTGTAGGAACAGACACTGAGTCGTTTGTCGTCGTACCGACAGGATCATACTGCATCTGTCTGTCTTCAAAGGTGTCAGATCTATTTCCGAACTCATTCGCAGTTAGTGGCGAAGAAACTCCAGTCCATTGGGTCCAACCTTGGTCAGACAGCGTGAACTTGTACATATTCTCTTCTGGTCCAGGCATCATGTTATCTACGTCGAGGCTCATTGAGTCAGGGTTGCTCGAAGTAGCAAGAGGATCTGAACCCATAGAAGCAACTGGGCTGGTTATCATCATCATCTGCATCAGTAAAAGCAATGCAGCAAATGCGATTGGGATAAGTCTAGTAGAACGCTTCATTCTTTCAGACCTCCTATTTGATCGAGCAGTGCATCTATCTCAGCCTTGGTGAGAGTTCTCGCCTGTTCCACCATCAAGTCTGCCTCAGACGGCTCGATGCCCATCTTGATCAGTTCTTCTTTGAGATGCTCGAGCTCCTCTTCGGTGAGCTTTCGCTCGGCTTCAGTAACTACCTCCGGCTCTTCTGCCTCAAGATCGGCTTCTGCCAGTTCTCGAGCCCTTCTGGCCCGTTCTTGCCTCAAGACCTCTCCGATGAATCCAGCCCTCTCGCTTGGACGCATCCTATCAAGATCGGCCTGAAGAACGGCCACATCTTCTTCTGTTAGGCCAATTACGGATTGCAGCTCGTCGAGTAGCCTTTCTACGTCCAGCGCCTCAACCTCGACTGTGGAGGGAGCCACATCTTGGTACGTCTTTGTTATTCCGACGGGCTGAAGATCTTCCTTCATTGTGTCTAGCAGCACTGTTCTTCTGTCACGTACATCAGCGGGCGCCGGAACCTGTCCCCTGCGCAGCAGCATTACCATTCTTCTAAGAATCCGGAGGAGCTTTGGTACTGACCAGATGCGCACGTAGGCAGCTGCAAGACCTGCGATGAAGATGAGGATGATCCCACCCCACATGAACCCACGTATCATGGTCTGAGTTTCCGGCGCGAACTCAGCATGGATTATTAGGGTGGCTGAAACCTCTTCATAGTCCTGCTTGCCCATGGTGATTACAAGTCGATACGAATCGACCTGAGGTGGCGAGAATGCGAATAGGTAGGTACCGTCTCCAGGGTCTTGTGCAGACTCTAGGGCGTAGTCTAGACCCCCTGTTGTGGAGTTGAAGGCGCCAGGAATCGCTGTGTCATGGTCAAGATCCCAGAAGGTTACACCAACGTAGAAGACCTCCCGCACGTATGTCGCAGTCGGAGGTGTGGTGATTCGGAGTTCGGTTCTAATCTCCCGAATAGTCACCAGGACTGTGATTTCTTCTACACTGTAGTTGGCCTTACTGAACTGTATCCGTATTCTGTAGGGAGTATCTCTGATTTCGAGCCTTGTCAGATTTGCTTCAGCAAACCCGAATCTGTACATTCCTCCACCCAGAGGAGAAAGAGGAGCTGTTCCGAACTCCCAGAATGCAGTAGCTGAAGCATTATCCAGTAGTTCGTTGTGCAATGTGTCGTTGAACTGGAAGGACTGACTGAATGGATCACCCACTGGCAGCTCCAGTTCAGTGAGTCCAGTCACTTCTGTCGGTATCGGAAGTGACACTACCTTCACCACACCATAGGCGTAGTCATATAGACTCTTCTGGAAAGTCACTGAGATATCGTGGGAGAGCATTCCTGCGGCGACCCAGGTCGTGTTCACAGTCAGACTATACTCACCGCCGCCAACTTCTAGAAGTATCCCCGCAGTCAGTTCCATCACATACGTAGCAGTGGCGTTTTCAATTCCCACACCGTTGTGAGTGTCGCGGAAGCGAAGAGTGAATGTGACATTCTCACCATAGATGGCACTCTCTATTGCCTCACCTACTATCTGAACTGTTGTGGGTATTCTCACAACAGTAATCGTGAACTCTGTCGAGGACGGGGTGAAACCAGCTTTTGCAGCAGATATTGTGAGTATCGATTCACCTATCTCAAGAGACCCAGTTGGGACATCGCCCGAGTAGTAGCCACCTCCGATGTCGGTCAGGAAACCTGTTGCACCTAGCATGCTATAGCTAACAGTGCCTCCCTCCACAGGGAGATTCAGAGCGGTATTGTTCAGATAGACAGTGACATTGGTAATATCACCAGATACCGCAGACAATACAGACATTCCCATATATGGAGAAAGCGAAGTACCAATCTCTGTTACATCTATGGTGATCGGAGTGGTGACGCTCTTGTATATGCTTGAGGAAGCCTGAATTAGAATTTGATGATTGCGTACGTCGGCGTTGTCCACCATAAATTGACCCTCATACTTCTGACTAGTCACATTCCAGGTGAGGACCCCGGTTCCGCCTACCCAACTGTAGGTTACCAGGCCATTTGAGATAACAGTATCGTCTGAAAGAACACGATAATCAGCTTCGACATTGATCATTTGACCATTGACAGCAATCTGCGGATCGAGAGAAGCAGAGAGCTTGGCCGCCACCTTGTAGATTCTAATCTGGAAGTCTCTTTGTCTTGATTCATGGTTGAGGAGAGAGCACCTCACGCTTATTGTGTACTCTCCGGCCACAAAGCCAGTTGTTGGGACTGTTACATTATATATCCCACCGCCCAGGTGTATCATTACGTACGTGGTTGCTGCTATTGTTAGGTTAACGGGCTCAGGATCAGGTATTGTAGGAACGATGGGATTCCCGTTGCGTGCATCGGTCACATTGGCACTCAACTCAACTTGCTCACCCCATTCAGGATTCGTTGGGGTGAACACGAGCTCTATTTCGACTGGGATTGCCGCAAGAAGTATGTCGGCCGTTATTGACCTGTTCAGATGTAGAAACTTCGAGGCGTTCACAGTAAAGGAGTATACCTGTGCGTCAAGACCTGTAGTTTCTATGGACATCTGATAGACACCATTGCCAACTGGTATGATGAAAGCATTAGTGGGCCAGGTAGAGTTCCAATCGCTTGTAATCAGGGCATTCTCGATGCCGCGCCCATACAGGATATCAGTGAAGGTTATGTTTCCGACAACTGTGTCGCCCAGGTAGTATGTTTCACCTGCAGGTAGTACGAAACTCAGGCTGGTTGATACTGGATTCACAACCACGCTGAATTTCAATCCGTACACGTTGTCATAGAATGGGGAGCCACTCCAAGTGAAGTTTGCCTTGAAGTGATAACGTCCAATCCCCGAGAGATCATTTGTGTCCACCAGAATGCGATAGGTGCCGTCTCCGAGGTCAGAGATGTCGCTCCAGTAGGTCGTGTCATTCAGACAGATGAAGGTGACAGTAGCACCTGGAATTGGGCGTCCTGTCAAGTAGTCGCTATACTCTATTGTGGCAGAGATGTTGAATGTATAGAAGGCCGCAGGAGTAGAGAGTACACGACCCTGAGTGAAACGCGGTCCTATATCAACCTGAGTTGATGTTGTGGCATTGGCATAATAGGGAGTCACATCACCCCAGAAGAACGTGACTGATATCGCATGACCGGTGACTAGAATGGCTGTTAGAACAGTAGAGTTGATTGAGATGGTGTAGACTCCGCTGGAACCAATGATAGAGTACTCTGAATCTAGGATTGTCGTCCCACCATCATGACTCAGAATCAGCGTTGACTTGTCCACTGAAATGGGAGTCCCACCGAGAAAATCGGAAATGGAGATCTCGAAGGTGACGTTCCCCAGGAATGGGGTGTTCAAAGGAGACTTGGAAACTGTAAACGCGACAGGTCTTCGGGAAACCTCGATGTCTACGTTCCTTGCACGCCCCATGTAAAAAGGCTGACCAGTCCAATTCGCAGTCACTTCGATTACGTACCGGCCAAAGCCACCCAATGCAGTTGTATTAATCCGAATTGTGTAGTACCCTGCACCAAGGTCTCCA
>JBHLOD010000137.1:0-5075 GCA_048940825.1 Promethearchaeota archaeon
ACATTCAATACCCGTACTTCGTCGATTCTGCCGTCAAAATACTGATCCCCTCGACCTATGTAGAAGGGGGTGCCAGTAGCATCAATCGGTCCTGTGTTGGCAAAGAATCCCCTTTGAACGCCATCTACGTAGATGTAGGTGCTCACGCCGTCGTAGACTCCCGCGACATGATACCACCTGTACATGTCCTTGTTGGTGTCAGATACCCATGTACGTGAGTCCGCATTCATCTCAAATGAGAATCTCCTACTTGCGTCCCAGTCCTGAAAGAGTTGGTATGACATGGCCTTGTACGCAATCCCAGAACCCCATTGAGGTGCTGTGTCTTCGTTTAGGTATGCCCACGCCTCGATCGTCATCGTGTTTCCTGCGATGGTGAGGCTAGGCCCATTGCCACAATTGATTGTATCATCTGTTCCGTCGAATAGTATGGCGTTGCCGATTGGGCCACTTATTCCAAACGTAGGACTACCGGCATCTGTTCCGTGATTGACATTGGTTGTTGAATCCTCGATAGCTCCACTACCTCCGGCAGTTTCTCCTAGATGCCAGACACCCATATAGTCCTGATTCCAAACCTCGGTCGGGCTCTCCTGATTTGGTGTCTGTGGATTACCATAGTACATCATTAGCCTGGTATCCTCTGTTGACGAGAGATTAGTCTTGACCCATGCGACCAGATGTGCGTGGGTGGAGTTGTAGTTCTGGTCAAAGAGTTCTATCTCGTGTGGCAATACTGCAGTTTCAGACTTGAACATAATGTCTCCACCGTCCGCTTGGACATCTACCCTCAGATCAGTGTCATAGATGTTTACTAGAAGCGGAAAATCTTGCAGGTCTGCATCAACTTTCGTGTGGTCAACAACAATTCCCTTAGTGTACTCGAATTCTATAGTCTGGACACTTGTTTCTGCTCCAACAGAGTAGAAACCGGCTGGATTGTCTTGGTTGCTATGTTCAGTCGCAATCCAGTCAGGTGAGAGTGCCGACTTGGCAACACGCACTTCATCCGTGTTTGCAGTGGACCAATAGCCAATGGTACCACCAACCTCACTACGGAAAGCGCCTATGTAGAAGGACTCTGATTCGTCAAGACTGCCATAACCTGTAATATCAATTGGAGAATTGGGGTCTTCTGCTCCATCAATGTATAGCCGAAGATTGTTCCCATCTCTTACCATAGAAGCGTGGTGCCATAGATTGTCACCGTAGGTTGAATCCGAGAAGAAGTTCTTTGCTACGGTGTCGTCGTCAATATCTACCATCAAATATCCTGCAACTGTTTCTATGGAAATTCGATATCTTCTAGCCATGGTTACAGCGCCCTTTCCAGCAAGGACTCCATTGTCCACACCGTCATACTTGAACCACAGGGAAAGTGAGAAATCGCTAGAACCCACATTCAACGAAGTATCATTCCCACAGTTAATGTAGTCCTGTGTATTGTCGAAGTCGATGCTGCCATCAATCTGTCCATCTACTTGATCTTCAGATTGCAGATTGTAACCGTTTCCATGATTCAGATTCGTGGTCGAGTCGTAGAGTGTTCCAGTAGGATCTTCACTCAGATGCCAAACACCTGCATAATTGGAGTTCCAGACGCCGGCTGGGTCCTCCTGGTTCTCGAGCGTGGGATTGCCATAATACATCGTGATTACTGTGTCAGTCGATGATAGAAGGTCGGCCTTCACCCATGCAATCAAGTGTGCATGACTTGAATTGTAGGTCTGCTCGAACAGCTCTATCTCGTGAGGTAGTAGCGACTCACCGGATTTGAATATGATGTCATCGCCGTCGGCCTGGACATCAGTTCTTAGGTCCGTGTCGAATAGTTCGATAAGGACGGGAAAGTCCATCAGGTCTCCAGCTACTTGATTGTGATCGATAGTTATATCCTTGCTATAATCAAACTGTACATCTTCAACGAAGCTCTCTTCAGCCCCTACACTATAGAAACTCGCAGGTTCATTCTGGTTAATGAACTCGGTGAGCACCCATTCTGCAGAACGAGCAACACGAGAAATCCTGACTTCATCCAACATCCCATCGAACATGTCTTCTGTGCTCGGATTGGTTTCGCCATTCAGTCTAAAATTGGCGCTGTTCTGAAGAGAACCTACACTACCTATGGTCCCCCAAGTGGAGCTTTTGTCATCTACTCCATCAACGAAAATTGTCGAAATAGCATCACTATCCTGATCAAACACATAGACGACATGACGCCAGCCGGTATCAAGCAATGGAGTGGTTGCATCAACGCCGAACTGAGGCCCATCGGAAGATATACTGTATCCGGCATATCCATTATTATCATCTGATACAAATGCAGCATACCCTGGACTTGAAGAAGCCAAACCGTTTCGCTTGCTTACTATGAATGGTTCATAATAATAGAAGTAGTCCAGATTTACCCAAAACTCGATAGTGAAGTCATCAGTGTTGCCAAAGTCAAGATGTCCGTCCGCTGGGTCTCCCATGTTTACAGTGCCAATGCCATCACGGTCGAAATAGTAGGCATTACCTATATGTCCTGAAGCTCCCTGGGTGACTGCTCCCGAGGGCGTTCCATTCGTTTTGTACGATGTCGAATCCCGAGCATTTCCGCTTGCTTCCGAGAGATGCCACACGCCTACGTAGTTGTCATCCCAGACTGCGGTCGGATTCTCTTGACTTTCCACCGATGGATTGCCATAGTACATGGATATGACGGTATCAATCGAGGCTGACAGGTCTGTCTTCACCCAGGCCACTAGATGCGCATGGCTGCTGTTGTAGGACTGGTCGAAAACTTCTATCTCATAAGGGAGTGTGGAGTCGCCCGACTTGAAAATGATGTCATGAGCGTCAGACTGAGCTTTTGTCCTGAGATCACTGTCATAGATGTCAATGAGCACAGCAAAGTCTGTCAGATCTGAGTTGACCTTTGTATGGTCAACGAGTATGTCCTTCTTGTAGGAGAACGAAGGCGACAGAAGCTGTTCAGCACCAAATGAGTAGAATGCATCTGGGTTGTCTTGATTCTTGAACTCGGTGGAGATCCAGCCATCTGAGAGGGCAACTTGTGATATCCTGATTTCATCAATGATTCCGTCTACTGGACAGCTAAGGTGGAGCCCTCGTGAGATTGTGAGGTCGTTTGTTGAAGATATGTCTCCTATACCGGTAATGTCTCCAAATCCACTATAGCTTCCATCTCTGAACAGGTGCATCTCATTGCTGCTTCTCTGAACGCGGCCAACAAGATGCATCCACGCTCCAAATGTGACACTCTGGACGTTGCTTGTTTCGTAGCTAATCCCATCACCTATCTGAAAGTATATGTTCTGTCCGTTCTCACTGGTTTCAAATCTATATCCGCTGTCAAGAGCACTCGGATGTCCCTTATTGATAGGAACCTGCCATGTCCCAGTGGTTTGGTCAATGCTTATCCACATGCTGATTGTAAGGTCGTTCGCGCCGACATCCAGGTGACCATCTGTCGGATCGCCCATGTTCAGTTCGCCATCTGTGCCATCAAAATCGTATCCATAGCCCATCTGACCAGCGACTCCTTGAGTAACTCCGCCCGATATAGTGCCCTCTGTTCCGAATGACGTCGAGTCTGTTGAGCTACCAGCTGATTCCCCAAGATGCCATACTCCGAGGTAGCTATTTCGCCAGACTTCATGTGGACTCTCCTGACTACCTAGTGCGGGATTGCCATAATACATAGAGATGACAGTATCTGATGTAGATGACAGGTCAGTTCTAACCCACGATACTAGATGGGCATGAGTGGAGTTGTAGGTCTGTTCGAAGAGCTCAACCTCGTGAGGCAGACTCATGCCTCCAGATGTGAACATGATGTCATCGCCGTCTGCCTGCACGTCTGTTCGGAGATCACTATCGTAGATGTCAATCAGAAGCGGGAATCCTTTCAGGTCTTCATCCACTCTGTTATGGTCAACACTGATATCCTTCTTGTAGACAAAGTTGGCCCTCTCTTCTCCAACCGTGAGAAACTGACCTGGATTCTTCTGATTGCTGTATTGAGTGTATATCCAGCTCTCCGACCTGGCCACATTAGAGATGCGGACTTCGTCGACAACACTGTCGAACCAGGAAGTCCCCCCGGGATTATCAGATCTACGACCAATTCTCAGAGGTCGATTGGGGTCGTTAACAGATGCTGGAACTCCGCTTGACTGCTCTCCGACCATCTCGCCATTCAAGTAGAACCTCGCGTAAGTTGAAGGAGAGAATACTCCCACAGCGTGGTACCATTGACCTGCATCAACGCGGATATACCCCACAGTGTTTGTACTGACTCCATCTGGACTGAATCTGAACATCACCCAGCCAGCAGGACTGATTGTGGCGTCATCATCGAAGCTGATATCCCACCCTCTATAGTTGCTCTCACCAGACTTTACTACTAGATAGTCATTGTCTATGAAATCTGCACAGAACCAGACCTCAACCGTGAATGCGCCCGTCATCTGTAGCTCTGCGGGATTGCCGAAGTCCAAGTAGTCGTTGGAGCCATCAAGATCGATCGCTCCACCAAACTTCCCTTGAACAAGGTCAGTCGGAGTCATCGAACCGTATGTAGTCCCATCTATGCTTGGCGTAGAGCTGTCCTTGATCTGAGGTTGATGCGGGAGGTAATCCGCGTAAGTTGAACTCCATTGAGGGTCAGACGGGTTCTCGTCTAGATGCCACACAGCGGAGTAATCCGACTTCCACACACCGTCCACATCTTCTTGGCTGCCAAGGTCCTCGTCTCCGTAGACCATGACTATCGTGGTGTCAACGACTGATGAGATATCCGGCACTCTGACCCAAGCTGTGAGGTGCGCATGAGTTCCATTACCCTTCTTGTCGAATGACTCAATCTCGTGACTCAAGAACTGTCCATTGTATAGGAATGCTATGTCATCACCGTCGGGCTGGACGTTGAAATGTAGGTCCTCATCCCAAATGTCTACGAGAACAGGAAAGTCTACGAGGTGTGAAGCGACCTTTGTGTGGTCGATTAGAATGTTCTTGTTGTATCTGAAACCAGGAATAGTGTCTTCTGACTGTGGGGCTAGAAA
>JBHLOD010000138.1:0-5058 GCA_048940825.1 Promethearchaeota archaeon
ATCGCGGTAAGCGGAGGCGTGAGTGATGCCTATCAGCCCGCCGAGGAGAAGCACCAAATCACCCGAAGAGTCCTTGAAACGCTTCTCGACTTTGGTATGCCAGTCTACATTCTAACAAAGTCAAATTTGGTCCTGAGAGACCTCGACCTTCTCAAGGAGATTCATGAGACTGCATTTGTCAACGTTGTCTTTACTATCACGTTGCATGAAGACGAGGAACAGGGAATCTTCGAGCCGAAGTCCTCTACCACATCAGAGCGATTCGAGGCTCTAAAGGAGATTAGGGAGGCTGGTCTCTTCGGAGGTGTAATGGCGACGCCAATAATCCCGGAAATCGGCGACAGCATCGACAACATGAAGGGCCTAGCCGAAAAGGCGAAGGATGCCAAGGCTGAGTTCATACTTTGGGGAGATTTGACCTTGAAGCCCGGTAGACAAAAGGACTACTTCCTCAACGTAGTCAGGCGAAGATACCCTGATAGGCTTGAGTCCCTACAGAGGATCTACCAGGATGACCATCCATATGGCCATCCAATATACAAGCATCTTCCCGTGAGAGCCATGACTCGCGGGTATGGCATCTGCAAGAGGGTGGGTATATCTGATAGATCCGTACGACACAAGACACCTCGCGAACATCATGTGAACAATGCTGTTCTGGGAGTGATTTTGGACATCATCTTCCGCAGACGATACAACCTAGGCAAGTCTTGGAGTGGCACGAAACCTTTCATCGATTTGGCAGTCGGGCTTGAACGCGGTGTCGAGAATCTTGAATCACTTAGGGATAACGGCGAGCTCGCTGAGCGTCTGCGGCTGAAGCAGTACTTGGTTGAGATAGTCGAGGAGATAATGGAACGAGGAACATGTGGAGTCCTTGAGGACTTAGAATCAGAACTTGATGAGATCTCTAGGACGGTAATGGACTAACAAAACTCAACAGGCCATTAGTGGGAGTAATACATACCTGGGTAGGTTCGTGAGGCCCACTCAAGATAGACCTGAGAAACAGGTACGGCAATGCTACTGGAAAGCACATAGACAAATACCTCAACCAGCAAGTCTCCTTTGTGAAGAATGCCTGTCTGGATCAGAATGACGAAAATCAAACCGAGAATGAAATACCTCAAGATGACATTCTTTGTCCTGTCCATTGAATCACCATCGAAACGATGTGTCAGAATAACAGGGCAGTCCGTATTATGACTACTCTCCTCCACGGGTCACCCAATTGCGACTATTTCTCAAGGCTTTTAGGCAGTGCCCTCAATGGGTCCTCGATTTCTGAATGGAGTAACTGAAGATGCTGCAGGTCAGATTTGTCCAAGATGTCTGGAAAAGCAAGCCCACCTTGGAGGGGGCAGGGGTACGTCTTCGCAGAGCGTTTGGGTTCAATGAGGTTCCATTATTCGATCCTTTTCTCCTACTCGATGATTTCAGCTCGGATAATCCGGAAGATTACATGGCTGGGTTTCCGTGGCACCCACATCGAGGGATAGAGACCATCACCTACATGCTGGAGGGGGAAGTGCAGCATGGTGATAGTCTTGGCAACAAAGGAGTCATCGGAACGGGTGATGTCCAATGGATGACTGCTGGAAGCGGAATCATACACGAGGAGATGCCTCGTAGACAAGAGGGCCTTTTGGCGGGATTTCAACTCTGGGCAAACCTTCCGAGATCCCATAAAATGATCGATCCACGGTACCGAGAAGTGAAGAGCAGTGATATCCCAGAAGTGACAATGGGGGATTCGGCCACAGCCAAGATTGTTGCCGGCGAGGTGGACGGCGTCAAAGGACCTGTGCAGGATGTAGTCACAAGTCCCGAGTATCTTGACGTTTCTGTCAACTCAGAATCCGAGTTCAGTCATACCGTGGAAAGAGGACACACAGTATTTGCCTACGTTATCGAAGGCAAAGCCTACTTTGACACTGACAAGAACCTGGCATATGAGGCGAAGAATGTCATTCTTTTCGGCGATGGGGAACAAGTCACTGTATCAACAGGAGAAGTACCTGTCCGTTTTCTTCTTGTTTCTGGGAATCCAATACGTGAACCTGTCGCGTGGCGAGGACCGATCGTTATGAACACCCAAGAAGAGCTCCAGATAGCTTTCGAGGAATACCGACGAGGGACCTTCATAAAGAAGAAGTGACGAGCAACTATCCTTCCGCAGATCCGGTAATCCTGAATGACGGCAGTTTCATCGACGGGACAATGTGGCTCCCGCTTTTGAGTTCAGGATATCTGCCTACGAGGTCAATCTCTCCGAGAAATCGCGGAATCGCGTCAGTGTATCTCAGAGTCCCGACAGGGTATTTGATTTCTCCTCTTTCGATGTACCATGTGCCATCCCGAGTCAACCCAGTAAGCACACCCTTCGTAGGATCCACTGGATTCGTGTAGTGGAAATGTGTGACCAAGATTCCCCTCTTAGTCTGAGCTATCAGCTCATCGATTTCTGATTTGCCCTCATCTACTATCATGTGTTCCGAGAAAGGCATTGACATTCCCCATAGTTTCGTGTTGTGCCCTGTGCTCTCCACGTTGTCCTTTCCTGCTGTGTAGCTGTCATATATGAGGTTCTTGACAACGCCACTATCGACGAGTGTCATTCTCCTCTTCGGGTAACCCTCGCCGTCGAAGAGTCTTGGACTGACGAACCGCTTGTCCAAAGCATCATCCCAGATGCTTAGCTTCTCCGAGAATACCTTCTCACCAATTCTGTCCAGCAAGAAGCTTCTATAATCTTGGTATGAACGAGCACTGAATCCAATGTAGACCATGTACCAGGCAAGAGTCGTAGCCGCCGGAGATTCCAGAACTGCTTCGTATTCGCCCGGCTTGAGCGATTGTGCACCAAAACCGTCTGCAGCCTTTCTTGCTGCTATTTCCGCCACTTGCTCGACTTGCAAGTCTTGGAAATCTCTTCGGTTGTCCTCAGCCCACCCCGCTGTTTCATCCGCCCCGTCTTCTCCTATGACGGTAATATTGACGTTTGCCGAAGTGCCTGCTTGGTGCCCCTCGATTCCTAGAGAGTTAACAATAACCGACTCTACAGTCTGGTTGGATATCGCACCAGCCACAGCTGATATTCGCTTGTCAACCTCATGGGCACATTGGATTGCCTTCATCGCGTATTCAGCCCGTGCTTCAGGAGTAGCTTCTGCTGTCGCCTGGCAGACAAGCTCCTCTGACTTCAGAGCTGATGAGTACGGTTTGGCTTTGGGCAGCGACTTGAAGTTTGTGTCCTCCCTCGATACCCTTGCTATCTTCGCTGCAGAACCTACGGCCTCCCTAATTGACTCGTCATCTAGTGTGTCGACTGTGACTGACCCCTTCTTCTTGCCAAAGATTAACAGGACTCTAACACTTGCATGGTTCTCGGCTACGTTCTGATCGATGATGCTGTTCGCCAGGCGTGTCAGAGCCATCCTAGAGAGACTGACCCCCACTTCGGCCTGACTGGCCCTCTGCACTTCTGCCTCTCTGAGCGCGATACTGGCCTTATCCATGAGATACTCTCTCTTGAGATTCATCTAGGCAGCCCCCTCTTTCATCACGCCCACTCTCACATCCTTGAACCTTGCAGTGCCGCAGCCATGCCCGACATACATGACCTGCGATGGTTGTCCTTTGCCACAGTTGGGCGTACCCCACATTCGCCAGTCATCACTGGAAGAGGCATCGAGACCTCCCCAGAACTGGGGAGTGATTCCCGTGTACGTAGGATTTCGGTATACTCGACCGAGCTCGCCGTCCACTATCTCCCATGCAATCTCTGCACCGAACTGGAAATTGATTCTCTTGTCATCTATGCTCCAGCTCTTGTTGGTGGACATGAGAATCCCTCTCTTGGTATCTTGGACAATCTCATCTCGTTTCCATCCGGACGGTTCCAAGTTTATGTTTGCCATTCGGATCAAAGGTATCTTCTGTGGACTATCTGCACGCATGCCCGCAGAGCTAGAGGCAAGCCCAACTATGGCGGCAGTTTCTCTAGAGCTCTGGTAGCCGACAAAGAGCCCATTTCTAACAAGCTCAACTCTCTTTGCCTTGACACCCTCGTCGTCATAGCCGTAGGTGCCGAGCCCTCCTTCGATTGTTGAGTCTACAGTGAGTGTGACATCTTCACTGCCGTAGCGGAGAGAATTCAGCTTGTCCGGCGTCATGAAGCTTGTTCCTGCGTAAGCGGCCTCAGTTCCCAGAGCTCTGTCAAGCTCGGTGGGATGACCACAGCTCTCATGAATCTGAAGCGCAAGTTGCTCACCATCAAGTAGCAATGTCATCTTGTCGCTTGGACATGCGGGCGCCCGAGTGAGTTCTATCGCTTCCTTCGCCGTTTTTTCCACATTCTCAAGCAACTTCAAGCCTTCGAAATACTCGTAGCCCTTGGAGGAGAAATCTCCGCGGAATGATCCGGGGAATGACCGTGTCTGTGGAGGAACGCCAGGTCCAATGGCTACACAGGAGAATCCTCCACCACACCAGGTTATAGTCTGTACAATGTATGCCCCCTCAGTACTTGCGAATACTTTGTCTTCCCTGTGCGCACGGAAGTCGGCTCTTCGTACTTTGATAGTGTCGCTGACCCCTCCTAGGCGTTTGTCTACTTCCGTAAGAGTTTCAAGCTTCTCCTCGACAGGAATCTTGAACGGGTCCTTCTTCACGCTCGTATGATACTTATCTTCTACAGGCACATTGTCGACTAGGGTCACTGGGTCCCCCCTTGTTGACCCTGAAGCCCTGGCAATTCTGACTGCAAGCCTTGCTGTACTCCGGATCTCATCCTTTGAGATATCATGCGACGCTGCGAAACCCCACCCGCCGTCAGCGATTGCGCGGATGCCGAATCCTCTTACAGTTGTCAGACTCAGCAAGTCAATGTTGCCATCCTTGACAGTGATATCTTCCCCGCGAATAGTCACTATTCGAATGTCTGCGTAGGTTGCTCCCTCTTTTCTACAAGTTTCAAGTGCAGCATTGGCGAAGTCCTTCATTTGTCCGAAGCCCCAAGAATCTTGGTGTCTGAAGGCCGATAATACTCTTCCGAGG
>JBHLOD010000139.1:0-5051 GCA_048940825.1 Promethearchaeota archaeon
TCGGTTCTGACTATTCTCCTCCAAAATAAGTTATCGATTCTTCGTAACAAAGCATAGCAGGCAAATCGCCCTGTTGTGTGAAACATATATCGAAGGGTTTATTGACCTCTCGTTGAATCCAAACGCCGAGAGGGCAAGAGAATGCAGTCACTTGTCTTGACACAAGATGGTCTTCAACTAGCTGATACTCCCAGGCCCCCCTTGATGCCAGGAGATGTTCGGATTGAAGTCCGGGCTGTTGGAGTCTGTGGGACCGACATCGCAATCTGGCGTGGGGACTACGAAACCAATCTGCCAATTGTCCTTGGTCATGAGATTACTGGAGTGATACACGAGAGTTCTGTGCCTGAACTGAAGCCCGGTACACTTGTGACAACCGAGGTTGAGGTTTCTTGTTCGCGCTGTTGGTACTGCCGCCATAATCAGCGACGGCTATGTGCCAACAGAGAAATACTCGGAGTCACCACAGACGGTGGATTATCTGAGTATCTGACAGTCCCGGCAGAATTGGTGCACCCACTTCCACTCGGTGTTGATGTGATTGCAGGTGTGTTCATTGAACCACTTGCCTCGGCAATCAAGACTTACGAAGAGGTGCCTGCCGCAGAGGACGAACCCATTGTTGTGATTGGAAGCGGCCGACTTGGACTTCTGACCGCCCAGGTTTATGATGCCTATGGGGCAAATGTGATAGTTCTCGGCAAGAATAGATGGCGTCTGGGCCTTGTGCGGCAGCTGGGGATTCCAAACACAATCAGTTCTGAGGATGAAGACTGGAAGGAACGGATTCGGGAATTGACCACTGATCAGGGCCCCCGAGTTGTCATCGAGGCCACTGGAAACGGCGACGGATTCAGAATGGGGCTCGAAATTGTCCGAAGTGGAGGGAGACTCGCGCTAAAGAGTATCCATGACAAGATGGTAGAGTTCAATCCTTCCGAATTGGTCACTCGAGATTTGAAACTGATAGGAACCAGCTCTGGTCCCTTTGAGAAGGCAATAGATATGCTAGACAAGGGCCGTATTGAAGTCAAGCGAATGATTACAAAGAGGTTCAAACTAGAGGATGGGGCAAAGGCCTTTGAACTCGCCGCAGATCCCAATACAACGAAGGTCGTCATAAACATCTGAGGAGTTAGTGTATGGTAGAATACGACACTGACTTGCACATTCATTCCCTCCATTCAATTGGCGTCAGCAAGTCGATGACAGTCCCAAATCTTGTTAGAAGCGCCGAGGACAAAGGTCTCGACATCCTTGGGACGGGAGATGCCACGCAGCCCCAGTGGTTAGAGCACCTCCGTACGCATTTGAAGAAAGCAGAAGATACATTGAGCTGCGACTCTGTGATCTTTATCCCCACAGTAGAGATTGAGGATTCGGAATCAATACACCATCTAGTCATTCTTCGGGACTTTGAGTCGGTAGAGCACCTCCGAGAATCTCTACATCCTTACTCACCAAACTTGGACCACAAGTGGGGTGGTCGACCAAGAGTTAGCATGAGTGCAGAAGAACTGGCTGGAGCAGTGAGAGACTGTGAAGGACTGATTGGACCGGCACATGCATTCACACCATTCAGGGCAGTCTTCAGAGAGGGCAGATATACCAGTCTTGAGAGTTGTTACGGAGAAGAGAGGGAGCATGTGCATTTTCTAGAACTGGGCCTTTCTGCTGACACAGAAATCGCTGACTGCATTCCAGAGCTTCGTAGTGTTACCTTCTTGACTTGCAGTGATGCTCATTCACCGTCACCGGAAAAGATCGGACGCGAGTTCGTCCGGTTCTCAATGAAAGCCCCCACCTTCGATGAGCTGAAGATGGCCATCTTGAGGAAGAAAGGGAGAAGACCCGTCCTGAATGTGGGATTCCACCCCCAGTTGGGTAAGTACTATCTCTCCTTCTGCTCAAACTGCAGAAGGACTCTAATCATCAGAAACTCAAGTGGCCCTCCTGAGTATGATGATTTCAACATCTACATTTCATGCAAGGACTCCTCTGAGAGAAACCGCTTGCTTCAGGACATTCACCGTAGAAAGACGAAGTGTCCATCCGACGGCAAGCCGCTTAGATTGGGTGTCCGTGACCGGGCTATGATGATTGGAGAAGGAGTAAGCTATTCTCCAAGACACCGGCCGCCTTACCTCCACATGCCTCCTTTGTTGGAGATGATAGCAATCTCCCTTGGAGTGAAGTCCAAGTCATCCAAGTCAGTACGAAACCTCTACTACTCAATGAGAGAGGCTTTTGGCCCAGAAACCACTGTTCTCACTACCACATCTCTCTCTGAAATTGCCTCTGCGAATCGCAAGCTGGCAAGAGTTATTGAAGCCTACAGGAACAAGACCGTTGGCTACGTACCGGGTGGCGGTGGGAGATATGGATTCATAATGGCACCTTGGGAGAAGATCTAGCATGGCCGTAGTCAAAGGAGTGATTCGTGAGGTCGGGCCCAGTCGAACAACTAGAGTCAGCGCTCGCCGCTGGTATGGTTCAACATCTCTTGTCGTTCAAAGTGAAGAAACCGGTCAAACATATAGTGTCAGAGTATCAGCGAAGACAATGGACCGATGTAGGTTTCTTCCTCGTGTCGGAATGCGCGTTGTAGTCCATGGTTTTGTCGAGGAGGCAGAGTTTGGTCTCTCTGACTTTGTGGTAAGCAGAGTAACAAGTATCAAACGAGAAGGTGCTGATGTGAAGCGCACCTATCGATTTGAAGATGGCTGACCTACCTGGCTCTGCGTATTAAATAGGCTGGCTGGACTATCCACTGTGATCGACACTTGGGACATCTCGAGGGTCTCTTGACGGACTTCCTGCTTGCAAAGACGTAGCCACACTTGCCACAGCTTGCGGGTCGAATGAGGACCTGCTTCCCTTCACGCTTAACTGAGCGAGATATGTGCTCAATGTCTTCGTAGACAATTGACCTGCTTTTGATGTCAAACGTGTTGCAGACATCTTGGGCTGTCAAAGGGTGTTCTGCATCCTCAAGGAGTTCGGCAATTCTCTGTCTTCGAGTGGACATTTCTAGCTCGTCTTCTACGAGAGAACGTGATATAGTTTCGGTGTACCCTCCAAGAGGTCTAAATGCTTCCAATACAACAGAGAGTCCTAGGAAGTCACTACTGTAACCGGACCTAGAAGAGGTGTCCATGTTGGCCCAGATGCGTCTCGAGAAGACTCCAACCGAAGTCGAGCAGCGGTCGTATGATGAACGAGTTTGCTCCAGATGCATGGGTCATAGGGCGCTATGCGGAGTAAGGCCATGCCCCCTTGTAATGCGGGCTCGAGCCCTGACCAACATCGAGAGTGCTGTGTCAGGCCTTGACCTTGCAGGCTCTTCTCCCCCTTCAGTCTTCATCGGAGAGTATGGATATCCGAAAGTCCTTGCCGGTCCCCTCATTCCTCCGGTCACTGGAGATGCGGCAGCCATCATGGAGCGGCCGGATCTATGGCTTGACAGGAGCATAGACGAGATCCTCTCAATTCGTTTCAGTCTTGTCAGAACGAAGAAGCCGATTCAAGTTGAAGCAGCATCCAATCCTCCAAGACTGCTGTCTGAAACTCAGACTCTGGCACTTTCTGAAGCTCCAACCACTTCTGAAGCTACCCTCTTGAAGCGACCTCAGTTCTCGAGGGTCTTCTCAGATACCACCTTGCCTATTGGCCCTTCGGCTCCTTTGGAACTGTTCGTTCTTGATGAAAATCCGAAGGTCCCAAGAGTCGTTGACAGAGTCACGTCAGATACAGACCTGAAGGCAGTGGGTGGAATACTGGACCTCTTTTCTGATGGGATCCATCAATCGCATGTGACTCGTCTTTTGTCAGTTGGCCTGTTGGGTGAACAGAAGAGGAGACGCCTTGTTCCCACGAAATGGAGCATAACTGCGGTTGATGACATCCTTGGGAAGGACCTTCACAGGCAGGTATTGCGAAATCCTTGGCTGAATGACTATGTGGTGCACTCTGACCACGCCCTCGGCAATACCGTCATTCTACTGTTTCTACCAAGCGGTTGGCAGTTTGAGGCGCTTGAATGCTGGCTGGGTGGACTAAGCCCTCCAATCATAACTGACCATGAGTGGTTCAAGGGGAGAAAGGACTATGCAAGCTCTGTCGTCGGTGCCTACTATGCTACAAGACTCCCCGCTCTCCAGTATCTTGTGAACAATAGGAAACAAGCGGGAGTTATAGTCTTCATGGAGATAGATCCTCAGAGGTGGGTTCCACTTGGTGTGTGGCGTTTCCGAGAGATTGCCAGAAGAGCCCTGGCCAAAACAGGCAGGAAGTTCTCAACGCTCGAGGAGGCTGTTGAACACATCGGAAACAAACTGGTAAACCCAGTAGACCGTTGGCTGAAGGTCAGTGAGATCTACAAAGAGTTCACAACTCAGACTACATTAGCAGACTACTTCGAGTAGACTATCACTTAGAAGCAGGTTGATTCATCGCAATATTCTCTTTAAATTCATACTAACTATTGATGTTCGGAGATTGATGATGCGCGACCACAAGAAACGTTTCTTCTCACTCTGGGTCTTAGGAATGCTAGTCTTGCCGATAGCGCTCATGCCAGGTGCATTGGCATGGGAGGCTGGCGATGAGGTAGCAGTCTTCGGCCACACTTTTGACGAAGAGTATTGGACCAACTCCAGCATCTTCGTCGAATCCGGGGCAAATAACGCAACTCTGACAACATCATATGTTGGAGTTGGAG
This sequence comes from Promethearchaeota archaeon, assembly GCA_048940825.1. Classification (GTDB taxonomy): domain Archaea; phylum Asgardarchaeota; class Thorarchaeia; order Thorarchaeales; family Thorarchaeaceae; genus SMTZ1-83. Next base: position 4,721 of record JBHLOD010000139.1, read on the forward strand.
AATTCTCAGCATTCTTGATTGCCTTTAATGAAATCAATGATGCGAGCGGCAATGAGATAATCGTGCCATACCAGCTCTTTGGCATGCACTACAAGACACCAGGGAACAAGGAAGTCTTCATCGGTGCAGTCTTTGCCTTCCTTTTGGCTCACAATGAGACATACGGGAGCAACAATCTGCCAGACGTTGGCAACGAGCCTGCGTGGTACGTAGTGCCCGTGGCAAACAGCAATCCTTGGCCTGCGGTTACTCCTGGAGTCGAGCCCATACCGGCAACCAAACTGGGTGAGAACCACTACCGTTTTGGCATGAGATATACGAATCTTCCGGC
>JBHLOD010000140.1:0-5042 GCA_048940825.1 Promethearchaeota archaeon
TTAGCACAACAACACTTGTCCTTCTACCAAGAGTCATTCGTTTTTCACCTCCCTCCATTGTTTACTTGGAACAAAGCTAAGAAGGAAGACGACAGACGCAAGACCCAGTGTCAATTACCAGGCCTCTCCTTCCATTTCCCCTCAACTTTCTCCTCTCCTAGTTGTGTTGGAATCAAGAAGTCGATGTACTCTCCCAGATTCGCTGAGAGAACATTGTCGTAGTGTTACAGATATGACAACACGAAAAAAGTCTATCCTGGGACATCTAACATAAGGTTTCCGGAACATAGGAAGAGAAGATGGTTCCTAAGCGCCAATTGGCCCGCTCCGGAAAATCGGGACGGAAACTGAGCTAGAGATTTCGCATTCTCCACTCGGCTGCACCTTGGGTGAGAAATCACGATAGCAGCGATTGAAGAACATCGCCCTGAACGTAACCTTAAACTGAACTTCAGAGGGAGGACCTACGAGGCCAATTCTTTGAGTAGCCTGTGGGTCAAGGCATGGAAAACAACCCCGCGGATTGACTGCGGACTATGCGGCTCCGCCAACTGCGCAGGCTTTGCAAGAACACTTGTTGTTGGTGACTCAGATTTGCATGCCTGTCCCCTTCTGAATCTCGATAAGTACTCGGGGCTTAGAGAGAGCCTTGACGCCCTGAGGAAGCGCAGTCCGACCCTTGTGGCCAAACCGGCAGCCAAATTGCCAGAGGGCGGAGTTCTATTCACACGTCCTTGCCAGGATACCGATGAGAAAGTCATGGCAGAGCTCCGAGTTTTCAATGGGGTCGCTGAAGGCGCACCTATGAGATTCGGTGTCTTTGACCCTCAGATACTCTGTGACTTGATGGACTGTGTGGCCCGCGGGTTTGAGCATAGTCGCTGCAGTCGCGACCTAGGATATGGAAGGGCAGAAATCAACGACATGAGCATCACGCTCATGCAGGATGGGCGGATCAACATGCGTAGAGTTAGGGACAAGAAGGAGGTCCTGAATCTGTTCAACAGCCTAGAACAATCTCTCCTTGGAGCTGTTATCTGCAATTGCTGCGGCAACGATCTGTTGTCCGTGTTGTCGGGTTTTGGAGGAATGCCTGAGTACAAACATCCAGTACTCTCCGCAGGTAGTAGTATAAGTCTGGACCTTTCAATAGTCGAAAGCTCACCTGACATGAATGATTATGTGTCCGCCTTTGGCAAGGAGGGTCTATCTGTTTCCGCGTCGGTGAAGAGCGCCGCTGTCTTCCTTCGAGATGGTCTAGCTGCAGAAGGAAGAAACAGCTCCGTAGCTGCAAACTCTTCTCCCGACCTTGGCCTTTCCTTCTGCAAAGCTGTTGAATTGGCTGCAAAAAGCCAGGACAGCCGTACTTTCACTATTGCGTTGATGATTTTGGGCCTTCTGCGAGCTGTGGAGAACGGCGTCCAGGGACTTTCAGAACTCAGTAGTATCATTGACCAGAGTCCAGACCAAGATGTGACTATAGTTACAGAGCTCTTGACCTCGACCAGAGATGGCAGACTGGAATGGAATGGAGAATTGCCTGAGCATCTCGTTGAGTTGGTCGCGCATCTATCTCGGGCAAGCAGGGCAATACAACTTCTGGAAGATTGGGGATGCTTGATCTAGGAGCAACTCCAGATAGTTTCCTAGTGAGTCCACTTCTCTGATGCTCTGTCTATTATCCTCTGAACTCTGGGATGGTCAGAGGCGCTAATACTCCACTCTTTCGCCCATTCACCGTCTTTGTTTCGAGTGATTGTATCTTGAAGTATCCTCATGTTCTGTTCGTTCAGCCTTACACACTTCATTGCCTGATGCTCGTCACATCTCACTTCTGGACATTCGGCTGACGTGACAACATACCAGAGACTATCACCCAGCTTTGCGGCCACAATCACAGCCGGACAGATATCTATCTTCTCACGGAACACAATCTGTTCTCCCTCAGCCAAACTAGCCTTCGGGGATATCCGGGTCCCGTCCACACCATACCACTCCTCTGCCGGATCATGGATTACTCTATTGGCTGCCTGCTTGATAACGGCTAGTTCCGCATTGACAACAATCCCATCACCGCTCAACTGTGATTCTCTTGTCATTTTTCGTTCTCCGATAGGTCTACTTGTCAGTGAAATCTACGCACACTTTATGTCTTGCTGAGCTGACATATCTTATGACTTCATGTCATTTCTTGACCTGACACCTTAAAAGAGGATGCGATAAGAGCGGATTTACTTGGTGCCAGAGATGAGAGTCACAACCATCCGCTCCATAGGGCTGTCTCATCTGTCCTACTTCGTGAGCTCAGAGGGCAAGGCATTTGTCGTTGACCCTAGAAGAGATGTAGATGCATATCTGCAGCTCTCAACAGAAATGAAGTCTGAGATTGTGCACATCTTTGAGACTCACAGGAATGAGGACCTGGTGACTGGGTCACTAGAACTCCAACAATACACTCCTGACGCGCAGATAAGCCACAGTAAGGAAACCGACTTCAAGTTCGGCGATAACTCTTTGTCTGATGGAGAGACTTTCAATGTAGGTAAGACGCAGGTAGAGTGTGTTTACACACCAGGACACACGGAAGACAGCATGAGCTACGTGGTTGCGGATACGTCAGTGGGACCGAGCCCCTTCGCCGTCTTCACTGGTGATACTCTCTTCGTCAATGAGATTGGAAGAACAGATCTTGTTGACATTGCGAGACACGAGGAAATGACTAGGAATATCTTCCATAGCTTGCACGAGAAGATTCTCCCTGTCGGCGATGGTGTGGTGGTGTTCCCTGCTCACGGCCCCGGTTCTGTCTGCGGCGGGGATATTGGAGAGCGAGATTTCACTACGATTGGGTACGAACGAGCTAATAATCCTTGGTTGCAGATGGAGGAGGAGGACTTCGTACACGCCAGACTTCGACAGTCCTTGACTCTTTCTCCATACTTCATGCACTGCAGAAAGCTGAACACCGTTGGTCCTCCTCTTCTTTCTGAACTTACGCCGCCAAGGAGCCTCGATCCAGATTCCTTTGAGGATGTCTTGAAGAAGCCCGGCCACATAGTGGTGGATGCAAGATCACCTGACTTCTTTGTCTGTGGTCATATACCCGGAGCCATCAGCATTCCACTCAGTGGCATGGGGAAGTCTGCAGCGTGGGTCCTGAACCCTGACGACTTCTTCCTTCTGGTGTTGGAGAGGGTCGAGGACATTGAACTAGCAATGAACTATCTGTGCCGTTTTGGCATTGACAACATCATTGGATACCTAGGATCCGGGATGGATGGTTGGTATGAAAGAGGTAAACGGAGATCAGTGCTTCAGACATATACTTTGGAGTCCGTCAAAGAGGCTTTTGACAACGGCGAGATTACAGTGGTCGATGTTCGCCAGCTTAATGAAGCGGAGGAGGAATTCATCGTAGGTTCTGCCTTTGCTCCACTTACCCACCTCTCCGAGAACATGTCCAAGTTCGACAAGAACAAACCAACGGTAATGATGTGCCCACACGGAACAAGAGCGACTACAGCTGCGAGCATACTCAAGAGAGCTGGCTACAAGCACGCAGGAGTTGCTCTTGAAGGCATTGAGGGTTGGAAGAATCGGGGATTTCCTCTACGACTGGGGAAGTGATTTTAGCGGGGATTCTTCAGAAACAGACTGTATTTGGAGGTTGAATCGCACTGTCATTCGTTGGTCGATCCGATGCCATCACTAAGAACGGGATGGTAGCGACATCGCAGCCGCTTGCTACTCAAGCTGGAGTCAGAATCCTGCAAGAGGGTGGTAACGCAGTTGACGCAGCTGTGGCCGCAGCGGCGGTTTTGGATGTTGTGGAACCGTTCAGTACAGGCTGCGGAGGCGATGCTTTTGCCCTACTGCACCAACCAGACGCTCGCTCGCCTCTGAGTTTCAATGGTTCCGGATGTTCCGGTTCTCTTGCCACTCTGGACGACCTTCTTGAGAAGGGGTGGACTCAGATGCCGTCATCTGGCGGGCCATCAGTGACGGTTCCCGGAGCGATTCATCTCTGGTTCTATCTGGTTGAGAAACATGGCACTCTTGCGATGGGAGATGTTCTCCGTGACGCAGTGCATTATGCGGAGTCTGGATTTCCGGTTTCCCCAATAGTCGCAGCCTCTTGGTCGGATGGAGTGGGTAGGCTTCAGAACAGAGCTGCAAAACAGACCTTCTCCATTAGGGGAAAAGGCCCTAAAATCGGTGAAACTATGAAGAACCCCGAACTTGCAGATGTCTTCAAGAGGGTCGCCGAGGAAGGCGTGGAGGAATTCTATAGCGGGGACACAGCAAAACTGATTGTGAGAACGGTACGACAGAATGACGGGTTTCTGACCATGAAAGACATGAAAGACCATAAGACCGTAGAAACTGAGCCGATATCCACTAGCTACAGAGGAACTACAGTCTATGAACATCCTCCCAATGGCCAGGGATTTGCTGCACTTCAGATGTTAAACATTCTGGAGGAGTTCGATCTCAGAAGCCATGACTCACTGTCAGCCGAGCGCTACCATCTTATGGTGGAAGCCAAGAAGCTTGCATATGCCGACCTGCATCACCACAATGCAGATCCAGACTTCTACAAGGTGCCGCTGGACACTCTGCTCTCGAAAGAATATGCGAAAAGGAGGTCCAGCTTGGTGAACCCTGAAGAAGCCGCCATGTCCTACTCCTCCGGAATATCTCTTGGGCAAGACACAATCTACTTGGCTACGGCAGACAAGGACGGCCGTGCTGTATCCTTCATCAACAGCCTATACACAGATTTCGGCAGCGGGCTCGTAGTACCGGGGACTGGGATCAAACTTCAGAACAGAGGGGCTCTCTTCTCACTTAATCCAGAGCACCCAAATCGATATGAACCAAAGAAGAGACCGTTCCATACACTCATTCCAGGCGCGCTTTACAATGATGATGCATTTTTGGGCGTGTTCGGGATAATGGGGGGCGCTCATCAGGCTCAAGCTCACGCACAGTTCGTCAGCAATTTGGTTGACTACAACATGAGGCCACAACGGGCCATAGAC
>JBHLOD010000141.1:0-5022 GCA_048940825.1 Promethearchaeota archaeon
ATTCGCTACTAGGGCACCGATTCGCCCCAATCCAATTGGACAGACAGTCGTTGAGCTAGTGAAACGGGAGGAGAACATAGTCTGGGTTCGAGGCCTTGATGCACTTGACGACACACCAGTCCTTGATGTCAAACCCTATCCTGATTGGGCTGATGGCCACTTCAAGATTGTACAAGACTTCCGGGTTCCCAATTGGCTTCGCAAACTGATAGAGGAATGATTGGCAGAGCGGGGAGCTTCTTCCTCGGTCTCCCGAAAAGATAAAAAGAAGAGTTTCGGCTCGGCCTATTCTAGTTACCTTCTCGTAGACTGCGGAGGTTGCCAAGCCAGGTCAAAGGCGCAGGGCTCAGGTCCCTGTCTCGTAGGGGTTCGCGAGTTCGAATCTCGCCCTCCGCACCATTACCCTCCAACAACGCATGTCCTTGCATGTCATCAATGGTCTGGTACAGGCATCAAGAACATGCTATCAACTCGCTCTATACCTCTTAGAGTTTCAAGCTCTTCAGTGATGAAGCTGGCGAGATCTTCCATGCTTTTGGCTCGTACAATGCAGATGACATTTGCAGGCCCAGATGTCCAGTAGACCTGCGTTACATGGATTTCGCGTTCATCTTTAGACTCGTAGTCCAGGAGTTTGTCATAGATTTCTCTGGATGCCCCTGCCCATGACGAGATTTGAAGCAAGACTTGAATATCATATCCCATCTTGCGCCAGTTGACGTCAACGGTGTAGCGTTCAATGACCCCTTGATCTAATAGTCGCTCCATTCTATTACGCACAGAGCTCGCACTGAGTTTGACTTGTCTCCCAATATCTCGAAGGGGGCTCCTTGCATTCTCTGAGAGAGTCCTGATTATCTTCTCGTCGTAACCATCTATCCTCTCTTTCGACCCCATGCGGACCGTCTCCTAGAACCTGATCCCTTCTATGCCAAGTGAATGATAAACTATAGGTCTGTGAGATGACAGGCGCGCCGGTCTGGTGTCCGTTAGGGCTATCTACTTGACTCGGGTAATCACACGAGTGCCCATCACATCCCAGACTTCAACCTCTGCGTTAAGTTGAATCTTAGCAGCCATTTCATCATCAGACGGTCTTGCGACTTCGTATGTTTCGTAGGGTTCTCCTGTGTCCATGAGGCTTAGCGTTTCACCCATGTCGGCAATGATAGTGGCGCTTCTCTTGTCAATCAGAGGGACATCCACCATGCGATCCGCAGGCATGATGACGTTTCTTTTTCTGTTGTCGAAGAATCCGATTGCGGTTATGTTGGCCTTTGCTGCTCCATGTTTCCCCGGCTTGGACTTCTCAATCGATACGATTCTACATGGCTCATCTTCAATCAGGAAGTAGCTTCCGGGTTTCAGGCTCTTTACAACTGTCTTCTTAATGCTCAAGATGTATCACCACGTCATCCTAGGGTGGTTAGGCTCACACACCCTCTGAGTCATCTAAATACTTTGCGGGATGTGTCAATGTTGTCTATACAGGAATAACAACAAGAGTAAAAGGGAGACTTACTCTGAAGCACTCGGACGTGCAGATCTTGATACTGGAGAAGCCGCAAATCCTGACAGACAGAAGATCAGTCGGACTTGTATGCAAGCCTGGAAGACCAGAAGCTGATCAGGCGGCAAATAGGATTGCGGAGTTCCTGGGTTCTAATAATGTCCGTGTGGTGGTAGACCCCGGCTCGTGCGGCGTATCCAATCAACGTGCTGACCCGACTCCAATCGAAGAAATGGACGTTGACTTCGTGATCACTGTGGGTGGCGACGGGACAATCCTCTACACACTGTCAAAGATGAAAGAACGAGAGACCCCTCTCTTCTGTGTAAATCGTGGAAGCGTTGGGTTCCTCACTGAAACAAGCACAACGACAGCGATTACCGCGTTAGAGAAAGTGATTAAGAACGAGTGCGTGATAGAACAGAACGTAAACATCGCATCGGGAGTAGGCAAGCGACGCTTTGAGGAAGCCCTGAATGAGGTATACGTGGTATCAAAGATGCCTGGCCGGTTGTTGACATTTCAGGTCCATCTTGATGGTGTGCGTATCGACTACGGGCGTGCAGATGGGGCAATGGTTTCCACGCCCTGTGGATCTACTGCATATTCGCTTGCGGCAGGGGGGTCAATCCTCTCTCCTGATGTCAATGGGTTCATCTTCGTGCCTGTGTGCCCTCCAAGATTCGAGCTGAAATCCGTGGTTATTCCGGATAGTTGTGTGATTGAACTTGAGCTAGTGAAGCCAGGGACTCCTGGCCTGGCAGTAATTGATGGCCAAGCGACCTGGGATATCGAACCATCTGAAAAGGTATGGGTCAAGAAGGCGGATTGCGTGACCAAGTTTATCCGATTGTACGACAACTATTGGGACCGCGTCAACACAAGACTTGTACCCCGGACGCTATAGGTGACACTGAATTGACTGTCTACATTCTGGATGCCGCGGCGTTATTCTCACAGTGGACACTCCAGAATCCAGAGGGCTCACTTCTTACAACTCCTTCCGTACTGAATGAGCTAGTCAATCGACCGAGTCAGGAGCGCGCCCAACGTCTCATTTCGACTGACCGTCTGAGAATTGAGGCTCCCGGCACTAAACATGTGCAAGCAGTCAAGAAGGCTGCAGAGCATACGGGTGATTTAGGTGTCCTTTCTCCAGTCGATACTGAGTTAATCGCGCTTGCGCTTCAAGAGAAAGAACGGAACAAGAAAGTGACCGTTGTATCCACGGATCTATCGGTGCTCAACACAGCGGCGTTGCTGGGTATCAGCATCCTTGACCCTGGGAAACGAATGAAGCATCTAGTAAGGTGGCGACTAAGATGCCCAGCATGTGGTCATGAGGAGGATTTCGTTGCTGTACGCATGGAGTGCCCAGTGTGCGGTACAGAGATGAAACGAAAGGCTGGCGACAAGCGGAATATACGCTAATCTACTGTATTACTCAGGTTATACTACTTGTTTAATGGACTCCAAGAGAGGAGTCTAGCTGAGGTATCTCCAAATGACGGGTGAATCAGCGCTCACAATTGATCGAGACATTGAGGACGTCAAGGCACAAGTCAAGCGGGAGATTGAGTCCGTCCGTGAGCGCATGGGCACCTTCGACTATAGGAGAAATCCCCCTGACTGGAGGGCTCCATTTCAGCTTCACAGACTACGCAGGGCGCTGCGCATTCACTATCTAGCATACAACATACGTGGCACAACTCCGGTCCCCAAGGGAGCGAAAGAGCTCAGGTGGGAACTTGAGGACGGTTTCGAATAGCTATGGTCACTCTCCCAGAATCAGAATCTCTAACTTCCTCTTTCTTGGTCCATTGTCGAAGTCACAGAATACTATTTGCTGCCAAGTTCCTAGTGTCAGATTGCCCCCCAGAAAAGGAACGGTCAGACTTGGACCGATAATGGATGCCCTTATGTGTGAGTGACCGTTGCCATCTCTCCAACGAAGATGATGTTCATACTCGATGTCCGGTGGAGCGAGTCTATCCATCGCTGCCGGGAAGTCCTTCAAGAGACCTCCTTCATATTCAATCGTGGTCACAGAAGCAGTCGAGCCTGGACAGAACACAGTGCATATTCCCGTTGTGAATCCACTTGCTTCGACAGCTTCAACCACTTGACCAGTTACATCAATCATGTCGCAGTTTCCATTGGTGGAGAATGATAGTGACTTGTGGTACGAACCCAATTGTGATCACCTGCTGAGCATTTCGTGATACGATGCCCTTCTATGACATAATCGCACCTTTTCCATCTTTCCTCCAGAATGGATGCCAAAACAGAGAATCTCGGACTCTGTCAACCGATTTCGGTAATCATTTGTATAGCCAATGTGTTCTTCCTGTGCCCTTGATGTCCTCAGGGGCTCGAACTAGTTTGGACTGCTCTACCAAATCTAATAGGCGCTCACGCTTGTCAAGTAGCTCCTCCTCTCTCTCTTGGAGCGCCAGCAAGGCCGCCGTTGGATTCCCTTTTTCCAAAGGATGAAGCACTGCCATCAGAGAATCCATCTTGAAGCTCTGTGTCTTTCTTAGGATATCATCCATTCGTGCCAAAGTCCTGGCTATATCCTCTCTACTGTCCGGTCGATGTGTGAATATGGCCTCGAAGACAGCAAACAGATCCTCGAATGTGTTGTCCAATTCACCTACTTCGTCGAAGCCATCTGCAGATCGATTCAGAAGATCAATCGCAGGATTCACTAATTCGTCGTCACCGGTCCTTAGTGCCTCTGTACCGGCGGTTCTTAGCCAGATTGTTGCTATCTCCGGAATCCCCATTTCTTCATAGACTTCAGCGGCTCTCTCTGCAATCTTGCTGGCTGTTCGATGGTATGATACGCTGGTTTCCGCATCTCCCAGGCTTTTTGCGCACTCAGCTGCCTTGCTATAGTGTTTGGAACTCTCATCAAATTGCTGAGCGGATTCATACTCCTCTGCAAGACCAACGTATATCTTGAGGGCTGTTTCTGATTGCAGTCTGGCCTCCTCAGCCTTTCCGGCCTCGTCCAATACTTCGGCAGCGGCCTCCAGCGCCACCGCCTGAGCCTCCTTTTGTCCGCTTGTTTCTTCCAACTCAGCTTGTTTGAGATAGTAATCTACAACTTCCTTGTAGATGTTGTCTGCTTCCTCCCCACGACCCCATTTCAAGAGGCACATTGCCTGATATCTTAGGAAGCTCTTCTCTGAGTCTACTTCCTCATTGTTTCTCGCCTTCGCAGCCAGCTCCTCGAAAAGTTCACTCCCACGTTTGAACGCCCACTTGGCCTTCATGTCACTCCCAGCTTCCATGAATAGATTCCCGGATTTCACAAGCAGGGGTGCCACGACCTCCGGAATGCCCTCCATTTTCAGGTAGGCTTCAGCGGCTTTCATCATGGCCGACTTTCGTGCAGATGTCTGTCTTAGGAACTTGAATGCCTCTTGGGCTGCATCAAATATGTTCCCTGCTTTCTCGAACAGTCCAACGGCTTCGTATAGGTCTCCAGCTTCCATCATCAGACGCGT
>JBHLOD010000142.1:0-5006 GCA_048940825.1 Promethearchaeota archaeon
CAGAAAAGGCGCCATTCACACAGAAGAACTGTGAAATGTTGTAAATACCGTGAATCTGTGATTTGATTTCAAGGCTAGGTGACCGGTACTAGGTAGTCCAAGTAGTCCTCCCCAAGCACAAGTTGGTAGAAGCTTTCTTCCCTGACAGCGTTACGTACTAACTCAAGTCGACCTCTTGCCTCAACAGACTCATTTCTTCGGACATGCTCAGTGAAACGGCCGCGATAGCTGACGAGTCTAGACAAACCTGGCAGCTCTTCAGAACGAACATGATACGTACATGGAGTGAATATAGAATCAGAATCGTCAGTCACCACACACTTCACAACCCGAGTGCCCTCACACTCGAATGTGAAATCATCGTAGCTGTGCCCTATCTCACTTGGTAGCTTGACTGCTCTGACAAAGAAATCAACAGATTCATACAACCCTTGTAGAGCTTTCCTAGCTTCTATCTCTTCCAACACGAATCTCCATCGACTGTGTGCTTTCCACCTGAAGTCCAGATGCTTCTCAAGACTTTCGCCGTGATATCGTTCGATCTTATGAAGAGAACCATCTTTCAACACAGAATGAACTCTCTTTGCTGGACGCGACCCATACACAACAAGGTCTATGTCTGATTCAGAGGTACCAAGGCCGGCAAGCTGAGAGCCCGTGAGTCCAATCTCAGACCACTCTATACCTGCCTTGTCAACTAGGTTCTGAGCAAGAGAACGTGATGCTTCTTCAAGAGTCGTCAGGTGCGATCCCATGTCACGAAGCTGGCGTAGTCCGTCAACAGGACTCAGCACATAGGATATGCAATCACTTGGAACGGCTTGAAGAACCCTTCCACATTTCTCATCATGCCAAAGATACTGCGGGTGTTTCTCACGAAGGTATTTCTCACGTTTCCCAAGATCGTATACTTTCGAGAATCGTGAACCATCCCTTGATTGGCGATCTCCACTCTCATCAGGGATGTATCTCAGGTAGGCAATCAGTCGGTCTATCGGCTGAATGACTCCTTTCACTTCAAACACAAGATCCTCATTGGTCACGACGAAGTAACCCTCAATAGGTCGGGAATTCAGAGAGTTCACAAGAATACAGGTACTAGGCCAACAATTAAAGAGACCCCCCTCGAATAGCATCTTACCATGACTGCCGCATTGGAAGTGAAGTCTGACTTCAGCATCTTCGAAACCGAACCCGAACTCGCATACTTTGACTCCGCAAGTACATGTCTAGTCCCAAAGGTTGCTGTCGATGCAACCACTGAGTTTCTCAAGAACACAGTAGCATCAGCCCGAAGGGGTGCCCATCATCTGACAGTGAAGGCAAGCAGTATGGTCGAAAACGTCCGCAATTCGCTCGCTGACTACTTTCAGACTGACAGGTCACAGGTTTCCTTCCAGAAGTCCATTCCTTCGGCAGTCGCTTCGTTGGCCTACGGCTTTGACTGGAGTACCTCCAAACGGAATAAGCTGGTCATTGCTCAGAGCGAAGAGCATTCTATCATGGTCGCGCTTCTCAGAGCGGCTCAAGTTCTGAAACTTGAAGTGCAGGTAGTTCCGGTCAACCAAGAAGGGGTGTTAGATCTCGCCGCACTTGAAGAGGTCGTAGACGACAAGACTGGAATCGTTGCCGCCAATCACGTCGCCATAGGAATCGGAACGAAGAACCCCATTCGAAAGATTGCCGAGATATCACACAATGAAGGTGCCTTGCTTCTAACAGACGCGACTCACTCAGTTGGAGTTTCAGAGGTGATACCTGCGAATCTTGAGGCAGATGTTGTTCTCTGTTCAGCCAACGTAGGACTTCTTGCACCACCCGGTCTTGCCATCCAGTGGGCTTCTGAATCGCTGGGAAGAACTCATCGACCAGGAATACTCGGAGGCTCGGCGGTCGCAAATGTCATGCTTGGATCTTTCGAGATCGCTCTCCACCCGGACAAGTTCGAGTCGGGAATACTGAATGTCCCTGCAATTGCCGGTCTCGGTGCATCACTAGAGTATCTTAAGAGTCTACAGTCGCGGAATCTTATCAAGCACATGAATCGTATTTCACACCACTTGATAAGTCGTCTGAGCGAAATGGAAACTCTGACTCTCTACGGCAATCTAGACAACACGAACACAATCTTGGGATTCAACGTCGGAGCAGAGGGTGGCATGAATTGTCATGAGGTCGCTCTATTCCTGGATGATTTGAACATAGCAGTAAGGAGCGGGCTTGTATGTGCTCATCCACTCATCAAGCCGCTGTCTGAGGAAGGCCTCATTCAGGTGTCCCTTCATGTCTACAACTCAACTGAAGACATTGACCGACTTGCCGACTCACTTCAGACTATCATCAAAGAGCTTCTCTGACTACTAGCCCATTACGAAGGCGGGAGGGTATGCCACAAAGTACTGGACAATGATGGCAAGAAGTATTCCACTCAGAACCAACCCCTTCCCTCTCTTTGAATTGACCTCAGTGAACCAAAGGATGGCTCCAATGAGGACTACGATTGCTGCAGATACCCTTCCAATGAATATCAGAAACTCCCAAATCTCAGCAAAGTATGCCGCTATGAGATTTGCAAAGTCTGCTAGGGGACCAAGAAGAACCAGCCACATTGGTTTCACACATTAGTAGTAACTTCCAAGTTCAGATTTAAAGTCCCTATAGAACTGTGACCGATTTCGCCAGATTACGCGGTTTGTCAGGATCGAAACCCTTCCTTCGTGCCATATAGTAACTGAACAACTGTAATGGTATCACATAAAGTATGGTTGAGAATTCAGGTTCAATCCCTTCAGGGATGGTGAACCAATGATTAGAGAACCCCTTGAGTTCTTCGTCATCTCTTGCAATTACAGAGATGATTGACGCCCCACGGGCTTTCATTTCCATTATGTTGCCGACAATTCTGCCTCTAGTTTCATCTCTAGGTACCACGAAGATTACAGGATAGTCGTCATGCACAAGCGCTATGGGTCCATGCTTTGACTGTCCTGCTGAGTAGGCCTCCGCATGATTGTAAGATATCTCCTTTAGCTTGAGAGCGCCCTCTTCAGCAGTGGCTTGGGATACACCTCTACCCAGGAAGAGTAGACTCGGTTTATCATAAAGGAGCCCTGCCAATCGCCTAGCCCTTTCTTCATTCCTAGAGATGACCTCAGACGCAACCTCCGGCAGTTCACTAAGAAACTGTCTTTTCCTCTTAAGCACCTCATCATCCACAAAACCAGTACGCTCGCCAAGTGCAAGTGCCAACTGAGCGAGCGCAGTCAGTTGTACCATGAATGTCTTGGTGGCGGCAACCCCTATCTCTGGCCCTGCTTGGGTGTAAATTGTATGATCGGCCATGCGCGTGATGGAGCTACCAATGACATTCGTAATAGCTACTACTTTTACACCAAACGACTTCGCATGCTTCACCGCCATTATCGTGTCAGTAGTTTCTCCAGACTGTGTGATTGCAATCACAAGGTCGTCCTTGGACAGTGAATTGTAGACAGTGTCCGGAAAGTCACTGGCAAGCTCAAAACTGGGTAGGACGCCTGCAAGTGACGCGAACATATGTCTTCCTGCCATTGCAGCATGACCAGAAGTGCCCATGGCGAGAAAGTAGACACTTCTCGCTTCATCGATGAACTTAGCTGCTTCCTGAATAACCTCTGGTCGAATTCTAAGGGTCTTTCTAATTGCTTCAGGTTGCTCATGTATCTCCTTCAGCATGAAATGTGGGAAGCCACCTTTCTGGGCTTGATCCGCAGTCCAGCTAATCTTGATGGTTTCTCTCTCCACCTCTGCCCCATCAGATAGCTTTCGAATCTCTGCCTTCTCAGCCGTCAAGGTCGCCACCTCACCATCCAGAAGCAAAATCATGTCGTTAGTCATCGGCAAGAATGCCGGGATGTCTGACGATACATACGTCGCTCCTTCTCTTCGTCCAATCACAAGTGGATTGCCATCACGGGTGCATACAATCTTGCCATCGTCTTTTGATGTCATGGCGACTATTGCATAGGTTCCTTCAATTCTACGGGTAACCTCTTTAATAGCATCATCAAGGGTCAATCCTTCAGATACATAATCCTCAATCATATGAGGTATCACTTCAGTGTCTGTTTCAGAGCTGAACTCGTGTCCCCCTAATTTCAGCTCGTTTCTGAGTTCGAGAAAATTGTCAATAACTCCATTGTGAACCACTGCAATCTCGTTCTTACAGTCAAAATGCGGATGTGCGTTATACATAGAAGGTATTCCGTGAGTCGCCCAACGAGTGTGTCCAATCCCTATACAACCAGGAATCTCATCGAGGTTGAGTTTCTTGTGTACTTCTTCGATCTTTCCCTTGTCCTTCTTCATGTGAAGTTGACCATTGGATATGGTTGTTACACCAACTGAGTCGTATCCTCGGTACTCTAGTCTCTTGAGTGCCTGATGGAGGAATGGTGCAACTTGACCACGTTTCTGGACGACGCCGATGATTCCACACATTTATTCTAAGGACTCCTAGTTCTGCAAATAGGTAAGCCACATCTGGAAGAATTCACAAAAAGGGTTTTGTGTTCAGTCAGGACTGTACTAGCCCGTAAGTTCAATCTCGATATAGACAGAATCTGGAATCCGCACTCGCATTATCTGCCTAATCGCCCTCTCATCTGCATCAATGTCAATAAGCCGCTTGTGAACTCGCATCTCCCACTTGTCCCAAGACTCAGAACCCTGTCCGCACGGCGTCTTTCGTGTGGGAACGACCATTCTTCTTGTAGGTAGAGGTATTGGACCAGACATACGGACTCCTGTCTTGCGGGTAATCCGCCTGATTTGAGTACAAACACCATCAAGGTGCTCGGTGCTTGTGCTTGACAGTCTAATCCGTGCCTTCTGAGTCATAGCCAGGTCCGCTCCATAGGTAGGCTGGACATCGCAACTGAATTAGATTCGGATAAAAAGGTTGTCTTATGTGTTGACTTGAGAAGCCCTGACCACATCAACGGCAATGTCCATAAGGCCGTACAGTA
>JBHLOD010000143.1:0-4995 GCA_048940825.1 Promethearchaeota archaeon
GTCTTCTTCATCTTCTAGAGGGACTTTGATGCGCTTCTTGATGTAATATCCTTGGGCAAGAAAACCTTCGTCCATCTCTTTCATGCACTCCCGGATATCCTCGTCAGAGTGATCAAGGTACGCGTCCTCAAATGCGCTGAACTCCAGAGGGAATCTAGGTCTGATTTCGGTTTTGTCAGAGGGATCGGGATACCCAAGGCACATGCCGACCACAGGGAACACTCTCTCGGGAACTCGAAAGACTTCGGATATGGTATCAGCTCTAACAGGAGCAATTCCCAAAAGAACTGAGCCCAACCCCACAACTTCAGCTGCCAAGGTTACATTCTCAACCACCAATGACACGTCTTGGAGCCCCAGCCATAATG
The DNA here is from genome assembly GCA_048940825.1 of Promethearchaeota archaeon. Taxonomy (GTDB): domain Archaea; phylum Asgardarchaeota; class Thorarchaeia; order Thorarchaeales; family Thorarchaeaceae; genus SMTZ1-83. Next base: position 369 of record JBHLOD010000143.1, read on the forward strand.
ACATGGTGTCATCATAGCCATATTCGTGTCCTCTTAGGGACATAATCTTCTCAAGCCTACGAAGGTCGATGAAGAAGATCAAGAGAACAGATGTGGAGGGATAGGCTCCGATGCGAAGCTCCTTCATCTTCTCCTTCCTACGAGTGTAAACCACGGAACAGAGCTGCGCTGCAAAAGGAGCTCTCATCCCGGCCTCTAGGACTTGTGAAAGTGCATCCTCGCTGACAACTCTATCAAGGAAACTCCGTATGGAACGTCGATTGTTGATGATTCTGAACACTTCACTCGAGTCGTTCATGATAGCAAAGGCAGCACATCCGCTCCTCAAGAGGATTGCTAATAGTCTGGGAGAACCTCTACTTCTGACACTCCGGGCAGAGATACACATGACCGCCTCCGTGGGCGATCTTTTCGATCATGGTGCCGCAAATGGGGCAGTTCTCGCCTCTCATATTCGGCCCCATCGCCGGGGAGTAGCCTCCTTGCCTTCCATGGAGATCGATGAACTGAGTCTTTCCTCCGAGTTCCAGTCTCTCACGAATGACGGTCTGAATCGCCCCGTATAGTGACTTCATCTCTGCATCGCTCATGTCTGACGACTTTCTCTTTGGATGCACTTTTGCTCTATAGATGATGTCTTGGAACGCGCTATTCGAAAGACCCACAACCACAGCATCCTTCCCTACTAGGGACATCTTTATGTTTCTCGATGCGCTTCTCATCTCTACTGAAAAGCGCTCATAGGTGAATTGCTCCTCGTCGGGAGCCATCGTATCGGAGAAATCCCTCGCGTATACATATGAACTCCTTAGCTGAGAGTCTTCTACTGCGTAGATGTGTCCCCATCCTTTGAGTCGAATTGTGAAAGCTGTTTCGTCTCCGAATTCAAGAGTTAGATGTTTCTTCTTCGGCAGATGGCCAGTGTTCTCGTGAAAAAGAAGAGCTCCCCCGTACTCGGGTGCGACAAGCAGATTCAGTTCATTGTCAAGCTTGACTTGGATTATGTTGCCTCTTGACAGGACCGACTCGACGGTCCTTCCTATCAGTCCATCAAAATCCTGCGGATTCTCATTCACCATTTTGGATTTCTGCAGCTTCTCGCTTTCATCTAATCTCCAGGACCTGATTGTCTTCCCGACAAGCTCCTTTTGCATCTGGGTTGCGAGGATTCTTGCCTCAGGCATCTCAATGCTCACTACTGCCGCTCTCCTTCGTCACACCTCAAGTACTCTCATGTCGACTTTTCTGAACCGACCGAAGGCTCTATTCCCATGTTCCTCCTCTAGTCTTCTTCCGTATTCCTGCAGCCATCTCAATGCATCACGACCTCCGATTTCGGCATCAAAGTCGATTTTCAGGAACCATGCGGGATCCTCAGTCTTGGGAATCCTATCCCTAAGCCATCCTAGGCCGCTGTACAAGTCCTCGGTTTCTGGTACAATTTCGGCCTGCACGCCAGCATTCTTCATCAGGGCTATTAGCCGCAACCAGGCACCCTCCGTATTCGGAAAGCCGGTAGTTCCTTTCTTATGAGTTGATATAGAAAGGGAGTCCAACATCATGGTGCCCGTGTCGTTTATCTCTCCGTGCACAGCAAGTATCCAGAGGAGTCGGAAGACTATTGCCCTTCGCTTCTTGACCATTTCTTGAGTCGCTAGAGTGTCAGCGTCTTTCAGGCCGAACGCGGAGTGTGTCAAGCTGCTTAGGGTGTCGTGAAGCTTCCTCAGACCAGAATGTTTCTTGGATCCTATGAGGCTCGGAGGGAACTCGGTGAGCTTTGCCTTCTTAGGTTCAATAGTCTGTACAGCAACTATTCTGTCATTGGATAGCCCCGCGCGAATCACATCAAGCTGCTTCATCCCCTCAAAGATCTTGACATGCCTCTCATACATATCGTCTGGAACTGGTTCTCCGAGTCTCTTCGAAACAGTTTCCCTAGTATGTTCCTGATCCAGTACGATCAGATGGTTGCAGGGATACCTTGAGCAGTAGGCGCAATTCTCGACGTCGTTCTCCAATGCACACTTTCGGACTGAACATCCACGAAGGAAGCTATGGACTCCAACCTCCTTGGACAACTCGTCGTCGGGTGTCTGACAACCGTGGCAGGGGTTCTTTGACGGGTAATAGCCCACATACTTCTTCACTTCTTCCACATAGGCTTCCCACTTCTGGGGAGCCATCTCAGCTCGAAGATAGCGTCCCCAAGGACAGCCACTGCACATGTTTCCGCATTTTCCGACTATCATTTCCATCTGGTCTCCCCTGTTTCGCTAGTAGTACGTGGGCGATATAAACTCTCCAACTCCTTCCCAAGCCCAGCATTTAGGCTAGTGTGAGTAAGCTCTTTTGCGCGAAACCTCTTGTCTTTGGGCCGGGGTTCTCTTATGACTCACTATGAGAGCTTGAGTTTCCAGAGACGAATGCTTTCCCACCAGGCAGACAGAGCCCCAACAGCACCCACAGCCAAAGCGATGAACCGATCATAGAGACCGGGCGAAGCCACAAGGCAAAGGGCAAGATAGGCAAGGGTGTATGTTGTGAAGAAGATGGCTACAAACATGTATCTCGGCAGGAATCTTCCTCTGAATGCCATGAAGTTGCGGAGAACGCCTACTTTGACGACACGACCCACCTCATAGGTATTGTCTGACAACTTCTCTACAAGTTCGAGGGATTCAAGCTTTGACAGATGGTGACTTGCCACTGAGGGGCTGGACATCCCGATTGATCTCTGAACCTCCCTGACGCCGACAGGCCTGTTCTGTGTCAGCATATACCAATAGACTCGCAATGTATTTCCTCGCAACTCTGGATCAATCAGTTTCTCGTCCGTGGTATTCTCCATTGGTTTCTCCACCCACTCTGAAACAGAGCCATTTCGATTAATCTGTTGTCACATCGCAGCAAGGGAGTATCTTGGCTTCCCAAATGGGATGTTCTAGTCCCTGAACGGTGTGTTCTAATCCATGGTACTAAGTAAGTTTCAAACGTATGTCTAGGTATGTTTCGCATCTTCACTAGAGCTCTTGATAGTGACGTGAGACGCAAGGTAGCGGCTGGTGGAGTGGTTTCAGCTCTCTTGGCAGCAAGTCTTGTGATCACCTTGGGCTTCTTTGGTGGTGCCTTTTGGAGGCCTTCTCCCATTGTTCAACATCCCAATGTTCCCCTCTTCACCATAGAGGGGACCGTGTCCAATGACTTTGCAGATTTTGTACCCTACGATGAAGCATTTCAACTGGATGCACCTGCATACACACTGTCACCCGGGTTGTCTAACGTAGCGAATCTTGGAACCTTCTCCTATCTCTCGTCAGACACAATGCGGATGATTGAACAGAATGGGTTCGCTGTTTTGCCTCAAAATCGATACAAGCAGATTCATGAGATATTGGAACTGAATGATGACAACCTTGTCCCAAGCTTCGTGTCTTCGGATGCTGTTCTTCATGCATTTCACGTTCTCTATGACCTTGCCTTGAGAGAGGTCGAGGTGTACTCCTTCTGGGACCTACTGGGCAATCTAACAGCCTCGATGTTGGATTCGTCATATCAGCAGTACCAGTCAGCTCCTGAAGGACGATGGAAATACGCAGCTCTTCGAAACATGATGTTCTTTGCTGTGCCGTTGTCGCTCATAGACAATGAAACTGTCTTGCCGCCGACGTTTCCACCAGAAGTTGAAGGTGAGGTTGAGCATGTTCTGCAGCTAATCGATGCTCACGATGAGATGACTGACGATTGGTTCCAAGGCTATAAGGAGGACTTCACCCAATTCGTGCCTCGTGGTCATTACACCAGAAGCCCGCTTCTTGAGCGCTACTTCCAAGCCCTGATGTGGTTCGGTAGAGTTTCATTTCGATTGCAGCCTGACTCTCCCCCGAGTCCCAATGAGAAGGGTATGAACAACACTGCTCAGGCAATACTCATCTCGCTTGCACTCCGGAACGACGTGTTGTCTATGCCAGGCAACATAACGGGATCTGAAGTCTGGGATGCCATTTATGAGCCGACCGCGTTCTTTGTGGGTTCCGCTGATGATCTCGTGCCTATCGAGTATCTCACACTTGTGGAAAGCATCTATGGGACGAGTCCCGACCTTGCTGGCCTTGATGATGACGTGCTACTCGAGGACTTCATAGAAGCCGCGCTCGACATGAGGGACCCGCTGATTCTTGGACATCCTGTGCCCGACACTGAAGAGATGGATCAGACAAAAGGCCTGAGGTTCATGGGTCAGCGCTACATCCCTGACAGCTTCATCCTTGGCCAGCTTGTATACAAGTACGTAGGCACTTTGATGAATCCTAGACTGATGCCAATGGGGCTTGATGTCATGGCCGCTCTCGGTTCAGAGAGGGCGTGGCAACTCTTGGATGAAGAGAAGGCCTATATGAATTATGAGTCGCAGATGGCGATGCTCTGGGACAAGATTGGAAACCTGACTGAAGCCGAATGGACCCACAATCTATACTACCTTTGGCTTTACTCTCTTCTGCCGCTCTTGTCTGACCCTGGTGAGGGATACCCATACTTCATGCAGAGTGAGTCATGGGTTGACAAGCAGCTTAACACAGCTCTCGGTTCATGGACCGAACTCCGGCACGACACGATTCTCTATGCGAAG
>JBHLOD010000144.1:0-4984 GCA_048940825.1 Promethearchaeota archaeon
AGTCTGGTCATGGGCATTTCTCCCGAGCCCCGCAGTCATGTACACAATGGGTGTCCTCAGGGGGATCTTCGGAAGCAGGGTGGAAATCAAGCATTCAATCGGAAGGCGATTTCGAGTCTTCTTGGACAGCGGCCTCCACATCGACATAACATGCAAGATAAAAGATCTCGATACTGGCGAGTGGTTTCTATACAGAGTTGCATCTTCACCCATCGAGGCAGACAACCTAGCGAACGTTGCCCTTCGAAACGGCATGAGCGTTTCCAAAGGCAGATTCGTTTCATGGGTGTCAAACGACGAGTTTCACCTCCGAATTCTGTTGATGGCGAAGGCAATGTCCATGGCTATGCCAAATCTGTGAAGCACGGGATGTCAACGGTTTCCAGGTCGGAGATAAGCCAAATAGCTATTTCTTGGTAGAGAGAATCAACTCCAGTGGGAAGCGCATCATGGTAATGCGAATCAAGAGGACGGTCGACATCGCAATGTCCAACTATGCCGGCATCATTGGGGTCTGTGTATTCTCCTACGAGGAACGGGTGGTCTATGCCAGTGAGAATATGCAGTTGGATCCACAATCTTTGAGCACAGTTCTCGAAGCATGGAATAGATCACTGCCAAGCTTCACCGTGAAGAACATCCCATTCCTGACAGCCATGGCTGACAAGAACGGTCTTGTGGCGATCAATCCAGATGGAGCCATTAGCCTGATTGCTGGCACAGGTAAGGGTGTCTGGTTTGTTTCATGCTTTGCACCCATGGATGAAGACAAGAATGGCATAATGCGAGAGTGTATTCAGTCGGCGAAGCTGCTTGAAACGTCAGTTTCGGTATTGGATGTTTAAGCACTTTCATTGGCCAGGCTCTAGGTATTCCTTGTTGAATCGAGCTGCAGTAAGTGACTGTACTATGCGCTAGCAATTACTGAAGGCTGCTCCGCTACATTCCATGCGATTAGAGACATAATCGCTCCGACCCAACCTACAGACTGTGCCAGTTGAAGCGATAGAGGCAAAATAAAGGAACCCGACAGTGCCAGTTGAACCAAGCACATCACAAGTCCAGCAACACCAATCCCGATGCTGACGAAAAGGAGAATCCGGCCAATCCTGAATCTCTTGGTCGTGAGGACAAGGCCACTGATGATAACGATGACTCCTCCAAAGAGAGTCAAGGTACTGAGAAGATCCATCATCATGTCAAACGTCATCTCAAAGCCAGGGCCGAACAGGTTGGCCATGTGCTCGCCGATCACTGACAGGGTGCCGATCGCTCCGCTGGCACCGGAGGCAATCATGAGTACGCCACCTGCGAAGCAGAGCACCAGCGAGTTTCGATTGTGTAGAGTCTTCAAAGTGGTTTCACGCCCGGTTAGTGACGATTTAAAGGTAGTCCTGTCCGTAGTTGGTGAACAGATGGTGGATAGCGTAGGTGTCAGACACACTGAGCAGCCCCTCCCAACGTGTGACCAATGGCCACTTTCGTTCTGATTAGCTCTACTTACGAGTTTACGACGACTTTTTTAGTGAGTTTCGTGCTTGACAGCAATATCTAAACGCCGAGCACCACAATGCTTGCGTTTGATACTCATAACTAACATGTTAGGAGACGAGAAGATAGATGAGTTCTACTAATAGAGGCGTGATAGCTGTCGGGCTAATCATCATAATAGCCGTAGCTGGTCTTGGCATCTACTTTATTGCCTTCAATCCGTTTGCGCCAACGGATACAACGACCACAACCACGACAACTACCACGACTACAACCGGAAATCCCAATCCGTATGATGTGGCGATAGTTTTCGCCACTGGTGGATTGGGTGACAAAGGCTTCAACGATGCTGCATATCAAGGGGCGGTGGATGCCCATAACATACTCGGCATCGAGTTCACATATGTTGAGCCCCAATCGGTAACTGAATTCGAGGGCTACATACGTGATTACACTCGCCACGTCGGATATGATGACCCCTATGACCTTATAATCTGTGTTGGATTCACTCAGGCTGATGCGTTGGGCACTGTCGCTAACGAAACTGAAAGTGCAGGTCAGGCCTATGCCATCATTGACATGTTCATGAGTCCTGCTGCCTACCCAACAATAACATCATTGCTCTTCAATGAGAACGAGGGCGCTGCACTCGTCGGTGCGTTTGCAGGACTGATGACAACCACAAACAAGGTCGCCATAGCTGCAGCATATCAGAACGACATGTTTGACAGATTCGCAGGCGGCTATGTCTTTGGAGCCAACTGGTCGAACCCAGGAATTGCTGGTGACAACACACACGCGGCGCCCTACAACTGCACCGTTGCATATGTTGGTAGCGACTGGCGTGCATTCACAGACATCCCTGCAGCAACGATATTGGCAGACGCTTTGTACGATGCTCAGGGGAACGATATTGTCTTCGCAGCAACTGGACGAGCTGGTATTGGAGTAATCAACACTGCCAAGGTTTTGAATGAAACTCTGTCCCATCCAGCTTGGGCGATCGGAGTCGACTCGCCGCAGATGTACCTTGGAACCCTCAATCCATCTGCTCCGGACCCGCCTACAGCTTGCATAACATCGATGCTCAAGAGGGTTGATGTTGCAGTCTATGATTCAATCTATAACGCTACGCAAGCAACCCACACACCAGGCGTCTGGACTGGAACAGTTGCCAACGGCGGTCTCGATTATGAGATAAACGCAGCTTTGCGAGTCATCCCTGATCCCGTCCTTGATCTCGTTGATGACTTCAAAGATGCCATTGCAAATGGAAGTATCGTTGTACCTTCGAACCTTTATTGGATACCCTAGCATACATAGGATAGAAAAGGGAGGCCTTCGCCTCCCCCACTCCCTTTTTCTTCTTCACACAATCATCCCGTACGCTTTATATCGCGGATTAGTGAAGGATTGAGTCACAGGATGGTACTGCAAGTCTTCCTGATAATACTCTGCTCCCAAATCTAGGAGGTAGTGACAATCTACGCAGTTGAGCTCGAAGGAATAAGCAAGACCTTCCCGGGCGGAGTACAAGCGAACCGGGATGTGACTCTTCGGATTGAAAAGGGCGAGGTTCACGGTCTTCTCGGAGAAAACGGAGCTGGCAAGAGTACTCTCATGAATATCCTCTACGGCTTGTTGAAGAAGGACTCCGGAAGAATCGTTATCAATGGTGAAGAGGTGGAGCTAGAGTCTCCTCATGACGCCATTGCCAGAGGAGTAGGAATGGTTCACCAGCACTTCAAGCTGATACCTACACTGACTGTGACTGAGAATGTGATTCTGGGTCTCGAGTCCACTTCTGAAATGCTCGATATCATATCCAAGAGGGCCAGTGATGTGGCTGACGAAACCGGACGCTTCGAATCAGCACTCAGAGGACTAGGCAGGAGAGTCAGCGGATTGTTCGGCGGACTTCGCCGGACTGATTATAAGAGTGCTCAAAATAGGATACGTAGAATCGCAGAAGAGAACGGTCTCGCAGTCGACCCACGAGCAGAAGTGGCGGATCTTTCAGTAGGACTACAGCAGAGAGTCGAGATCATAAAGACCCTCTACAGAAACGCGGATATCTTGATTCTTGACGAACCGACATCGGTACTTACACCACATGAGGTCGATGAGCTCTTCGAAACTCTTGAGGCCTTCAGAAAAGCCGGCAAGACTATAATCCTAATCACGCACAAGCTTCGTGAACCAATGGCACTGTGTGACAGGATTAGTGTTCTTCGAGATGGCGAGCTCGTAGGGACCGTGATCAAAGAGGAAACGTCGGCAGAGCAGCTGGCGGAGCTTATGGTTGGACGACCTGTTGTGTTTAGGGTTTCAAAGGAGCCGGCGTCTATAGGTGAAGCTGTTCTATCGGTGAAAAACCTCAAGGTGGCAGACAGTCGCGGACTAACTGTAGTCAGAGGCGTTTCTTTCGAAGTCCATGCAGGAGAGATCTTTGGGATTGCTGGTGTTGAGGGAAATGGCCAGACAGAGCTGGTCGAGGCCATATCAGGTCTGCGAAAACCTCTGGAGGGTCAGATTCTTCTGTCGGGTCGCAACATAGCAGGCCAGAGTGTTAGGAGTATCCGAGAAGCAGGTGTGAGTCATATTCCGGAGGACAGACATGCTAGAGGGCTAGTCATGGGATACAGTGTCGAAGAAAACCTCGTTCTCGGCAAACAACACGTTGAAGGTTTTACCTCCGGCCCGGCCGGGTTGTTGATTGATCGTGCCAGCATCTCCGAAACCTCGAAGAAGCTTGTTGGGGACTTCTCAATTAAGATTGGAAGTCCAAAGTCACGGGCCAGCACCCTATCTGGCGGAAACCAGCAGAAGCTGATTGTTGCCAGGGAATTGTCACTCGACCCACACCTGGTTCTTGCGGCACAGCCAACTAGAGGTCTGGATGTAGGAGCGACCGAGTATATCCATAACGTGCTTGTAAGGATGAGAGATGCCGGAGCAGCTTTGCTCCTAGTCACCGCTGACTTGGACGAGGTGTGGTCAATGGCAGATAGAATCGGGGTGATATTTGACGGTCGTATTGTCGCTGTCAAAATGCCTGAGGAAACCAACATGAATGAACTTGGATTGCTTATGGCCGGTCATGGAGTGGAAACGGTTAGTGAGGAGGCTTCGAATTGAGTGGCGAACAGGCAGATGGCGTCGATTCAGAGGAAACGGGAACACAAGATAGGGAAGTAGGCGCCATTGGGCGGCTCAAGGTCAGACTTTTGAGCTATGTCTGGGTGCAGAAGCTTGCGGTCGTGTATGCTAGAGTCAAACGTAGATTTCCAGACCGAGAGTACTGGAAGCCGCTGTTATGGTCTCTGGGCTCAATTATCCTAGCGCTTCTGGTTAGCGCACTAATGCTGACAATAATGGGGTATAATATCATCGCGGGGTTCGAACACCTCATTCGTGGTGCACTGGACCAACCCGACAGGATCATTCAGTATGCAACTCCCTTAGTCCTCACGGGTTTGTCTGTGGCACTAGC
>JBHLOD010000145.1:0-4982 GCA_048940825.1 Promethearchaeota archaeon
TAGACAACGCGCAAGTAGGCTCTGTCATTGAGTGTGAGATGCCTTGGATGCAGCTCACGGGGGCCATAGACGGCTGCAAGAATGTAGGTCTTGCCCTGCCTTATCGATGCAGACCCATCGGCCGTCTTCAGCACACCAACTTCCATCTGGATTGGCCGCATCTCGTCTGGTCTTCTGCCATCAAATCGAAGGCCCTCTGCGGTCATAAGAGAGTCAGGTTTTTGTTCTGGACTCATTTTTCTTTCACTTCCTCATCATCTTTCGTGTCTGATTCTTCAGTTTCATTAGCTTCCTCGGATTTCTCTTCTGCAACAGGGCCGGCATCGTCTTCGACCACTTCAACTTCCGCCTCTACTTCTGTGCGTTTCGCGGGCTCTTTGACCTCCGGAGATGTTGACGCGTCTGTTGATTCCTCGACCGGCTCGGGCTCGCTTGGTTCTTCTTCATCAACAGCGTCTTTAGACGGGAGTTCTTTACCATGTATCTCTGCCATTCCTTCTTCAAGCATCTGCCGTACTCGATCTGTAAGTTTCGATGTGTGGGCCTGAGTTTCTATCATCTGGAACGCCTTGATTGCTAGCCGTAGGATCTCGTCGCTAGGAGCACGTATCCAGATGCGACCATTCTGGCCAACCATAGTTTGGATTCCAGTCTGGTCCTTGATCATGTTGATCATGGAGCCTCTCCTGCCTATGACACGCGGTATCTTGGCAGGACTGATCTCGAGTATCATCCCATCCGTGAGCTTGCGCAGTCCGCGCCCCTTCATGCCCAGGAATGGTCCTGTTCCCCGATCATAAGCTATAATCTCTGCTGCAATCACATCACCGATGTCCATGTATTGAGATATGTCGTCCGCGTAGGGTCTTCGGAGTGCATTGTTCGCGTGAAGTGACGCTAGGTATGGAGAGTCAATGTCAACTTTCCAGTTATTTCCCGCCACTATTGTGATGGTACCGATTACAAGGTCGCCCTCTCGAGGAATGTAGACTCCCTCAAGTGCCACCACTTTCACAGTGTTTCCACGCAACTCGGCAAGGCCTACCAATGTAGAGTAGATCTTGCCTCCTTCGTCCATCCAGGTCCCAAAAGAGGAACGATATCTGCCCTCAGCTAACAACTGTCCTGGAACCACAACTTCTCGTTTTTGAAAGTATACTGCCAATTTATTCCCTCATTTCTATCATTATTCTTGAATCATCAACTAATGTCCATATCCGTCATCGAACGGTTTCTATCTTCACTTGCCCCTTGCAGAGTTTGTTCAGGTCATCATACAATTCCTGCCTCTTTGACGCGGGAATCTCGACCAATCCAGACCAAGACCCATCCTGTGCCCATGTTTCGGACTTGATGACTCCAGTATTCGCGACCATATTGTAGCCCTTCCCTGAGAAAGCCGCAGGAAGTGTGACTTGGAGCTTCACGCTCTCAAAGGATATGGGGATAATCACCAGGAGTGATTTCACTATCCCGGGTATTTGTTCGTCAACCTTGATGAAAGGGTCTACGGTGACCTTGGCCTCTTCCATGGCCTGCCTGATCCTGTCTGGTGGGTGGGGGTGGCCCGTCTGTGGGTTCATCGCACGCTTCGAGATGTTCTCGATTATAGACTCTGTCTTCTCATGCACAAGCTGATTCCGCTGTTCGTGTGTCAGTCTGAACTCGCCATTCTTGATTATCTCAGAAGCCATCTCGAAGATATCTGACGTTCCAAATTCCTCTGCAGCCAAATCTTCTGAGGCTTTCTCGCCTCTTTTTGCATCCTCGTACAAATCAAAGCTCTTGAGAATATCCTCAATGGGTATCTGGGCACCTCGTCTATACTCGAATGCTAAGTCGGGGTCAACGAATAGCTCAAATCTGAGGTGGCCCTTCTTCATGCCAATGACAACTGCATCAAGCTCCAACCACTTCTCCCCAGACTTCTTTCCGGAACCCATCAAGTGTAATTCATCTCCTATTCCTTGTCTTTTGCGACGGGTGGCTTCAGAACAGCCTTCGTTTCATTGGGAGTGAGTCTTCGGAATGTACGTGTGCTAGTGGGTATTTTGGCGACCTCAACATTTTCTGGAGTTAAATCAGAGTCTGTTGCTTCGCGAAGAGCATCGAGGGCAAGACGGATTGCTTGGTCAAGTGACTGCTTGCGCGTCTGATCATACTTGCTTTCGAGGAACTCGCCGGCGCGTGCGCTACCTCTACCTATAACAGCAGCCAAGAATCCCCAATAGGTACCAACTGGGTCAGTGACAAAGAGTCTTGGAGCACCGTCAGGGTCTACAGAACCTATGATCATGGAAACTCCATAGGGCCTTCCTCTGGCCGCCTGTGTGAATCGTGCCTTCAAATCACAGATGTGTTCAGCCACAGCCTCGGCAGGGACTGGCTCCTCATAGGTAAGCCAATATGACTGCGCCTGTAGACGTGCCTGTTGGACCAGTCTTCGGGCATCAGCCATGAAGCCCGAAGTTGCGACTCCGACATGTTCCTCAATCTTGGAAATCTTCTCGATGGAATCGGGCTCCTGAAGGGGCATAATCCTCTTTTCTGCCATGAGTACAACTCCCTCATTTACCAGTACTCCTATCGATGTCGCCCCTTGTTCGACAGCCTTCTTGGCATACTCAGCAGCGAATATGCGTCCATCAGGACTAAAGATGCTTGTTGAGGTGTCATAGCCCTCACCCCTTATGCCAAACATTATGGGTACCTCCAAGGATATCTGCTAGTGGAGCAGAACAATGCAAACACGCGTTTACTCCTCCAAGTAGTCAAAACTACAACCTCCCGGAAGCCAGAGCCTCTCATAGGGCAACACCTGGCAGTTCCGGTGAGTTGCCGTCAAACTGCTTTGTACTCGCTCAATCTGGGCAGTTCTGCCGACCGAGCTTGTTCGGTCTTCTTCGACCTAGGCTCATAAAGCTTCTGGTACACGTCCTTTCTTGACAATGCCTATTCTTCTTGAAGAAGATACAAGTAGACCACGAACGCCAGCGACAGAAGAAGAGTCACAAAGGCGACTCCAGATTCGAACATCATGAAGGTCATGATGAAGACTACAATCAGTAGAAGAATGATCTCAGTCCAACCGGACCTAATCTGAGTCATATACAGCCTGAGATTGACTATTGTCACGGTGAGAAACACGAAGACGCCCGCCATGATTAGCATCTCTAGGACGAGTGCAAGAAATGGGTTCAATGCATTCAGTGCGCCAACTGGACTAGCATCAACGACGTCAGTTGCAGACCATACCCAGAATGCCAACCCAAGAACCATTAACGCTGCCGTCAAGAAGCCAGTCAGTACTGTGGAACGTACAATCTGCCTTCGTTCAGGAATCTCATCACTCACGGTTTCTCACACCGGCCTTGGAGTCCGAGAAGCCTCCGTCTCGCACTTAAAGATACCGACGGTTTCAATGGCGTTCTGCTATTCCAGCCAAGTTCACAACAAGACCTGTGAACTCTCATACCTTTACAGAGGTTCCAAGCCTGAGATTGTAGACTTCGAACTCCAACTCAGTCAACTCGTCTTGGATTCTGCGATATCTCTCTTCAAACTCACTTGTGCCAATTGTTCCCGCCTTCTTCTCCACAACAAGCCGTTTCAATTCCGACTGCCGTTCTCTAATCATCTCCTTCAGCGCTTCCCATCGTTCGCGGTTAGACTCGATGGAGGTGCCCCAACTCTCGCTTGACTTCTGGTCTTGTTCAAGTCTTTCAACCACATCGTCTAATGATTCCTTGATGCTGGCGGGATCCTTCTGCTCTTCCAAGACTTGCACCACATGAAATCGTGAGTAGACTCGATATATGCATTGAGATGTGGGACTATGCAAGATACAAACTGGTCAAGGGCTGCTTAGATCTTCCAAGCCCAATTCCTTGAGGGCCTTTGCGGACGGGACCCCCGTTGCCCGGTCCCAACCTCTGTAGTCATAGTAGTCGTTCAGCTGCAATTCTATGTCCGGTGCAAAGTCGTCAGTTGCATAGTCAGGAAGAGGATGCAGAAGGGGTCTGGGAAGATTATCATCGGCACCTGTGAGGCCACATTTCAAGTTGAATAGACGCTTCATAGTGACTGCTCTGGCTCCAATTCGCAGGATGTCTTCAATGCTGTAAGAGGCCCCAGTCGCCATGTTTAGAAGTTCAATTAGGGTCTGAGGAGGCACCAACGCGAAGTGACACACTATAGAGGAGTCGAAGAACGCTCTGAAGTCTTGGATCCTTGCAGCCGTTTCTCCCTTCCCTTCATTCTCAAGTCTATCACCGGAGTGGATTCCGACTTCTCTAACGTCAACTCCCATGTCAACAGAATACATGTCACCTTCAAGATGGGTTGCACCCCTTGATGCGACTGCATAGACAGTGGCCATTCCGGCGAAAGCTCGTGGGTCATGGTTAGGGATTTCCATACCCTTCACGTGTAGTGCCAACTCTGGAACATTGTGCTTCTGTGCTAGACGCATGGAGCCCTCGCCGAGTTCATCGCCAACTCCAGTTCGATTGCCAATCTCATGGATTAGCTCCACTACTCTCTCGGGGTCATTCCACTCAAGCCCCCAATCGAGCTTGCCCAAATCGCATAGGTGAGTTGCGAACGATATCGTACTGCCACAGCTGATTGTATCTATGCCATACTGATTACAGATATAGCTCATCAGTGAAACTTTCCTCAAATCGGGAATCACTAGTCCCGTGCCGAAGGCTGCAATCGTCTGAAACTCGGGGCCTGCAACTCTATCCATTCCAAACTCCGGAAGGGAAACAACCCTTCCACACCCAATGGGACAGGAATAGCATGCTGTACGACCAGTGAGAAACCCCTTCATGGTCGCAGCGCTTAGCCCGTCGGCCTCGAATTCGGTTTCCTGAAAGTACTTGATTGGCATATCGTTGAACATGATTCCGACGTCTACATACAGGGAGGTGCCCGAGTCCCTGAGATGATACATGGCATCACCCAAGATCTTTGAAGAT
>JBHLOD010000146.1:0-4980 GCA_048940825.1 Promethearchaeota archaeon
ATCGGTAACGTCGAACCTTGCAGTGCCATCTCGATAACAGTATACATCGTGTTTTGCTCTCAGAATGCCCTTTCCCAAGTACTCGGGAATCTTCAGATTACTGGTTAACCCTAGGACTGCACGTAGATTGTATGATTGTGGCTCTCCAATCTCATCCTTCACACGGTCCAATAGTCCTTGGATATTGACTGGGACTCTCTTAGTGGCACGATGGCCAAAGGGGCACTCTCCGGTAACCGCGTCCACAGGTTTTCCACAGCCTTCCGCAGAACACATCTTTCGTATCTCTGTATGCGTCCCACATTTTTCACATCGAGATTCGAATGTTTCATTCTCACAATGGGGGCATTCTCGACTTACTAGTTCGAGCTCAACTCCAGTATCTTCTGAGATTGGGAATGACCTTGCAGCATCTAGGTCAAATGCCTCTAGGAGGGCAGACTGATGGGTGCTTCTGGCCACCTTTTCCATTCGCCGCTCGCTTGCCAACGTGCGTCCTACTGGGAATAGTACTTGCACTGGAGGCCGCATTCTCCTCTCCTCAGCCTTTTCTGGGCGGCCCATCCGTGCACCTATAGCCACGCCCATCTTGTTTCTAAGTTCTACACGTGAACATGAGTTGAGAGCGTCTAATGAGTTGCTACCTGCTGCTGTTGCCGATTTTTCTCCAAGCTGTGCCAAAATGGTTAGGGGATCATCAGTCAATCGAATCCGTTTACGTTCCTCGGATAGCTCGTGAGGAACTCCGAGATTCTCCAATAGAACCTTGTGTCGTTCGTCGTTGGGAAGGCTCATTCGGTCGCCAGCTTCAGTCTTCTCCAGAATGTGTTTGGTGAGAATCCAAGACCTGACATCCAACATATCTGGGAGGTCAAGCGCAGACCATCGATACAGGTATCGAGGATGTAGAGGAGCGCCAAACTTCTCTGAAATGGCGATGGCCTCTTCCGGACTTGGAATTCTTTTGAGGGGCGACTCTATGAAGGAATCAATGGTATTTGAGTCGAGATTCACGTCAGAAAGGAGATTCTCAATCTGTTTGTTGCTCAGGCCAGAGAAGGCACTCTCTAAATCGTGAGACCACCATTCCTCACAGTATCCAGACGGTACTAGAGGGTGGTTGTTTTCCAAGAACTCCCCCAGGCCTACAAGTATGTCCCCAAGGTAGACGATGCGATCAACCTTCCCCTGCAGCTTGCGTGCCTCTTCAACTGTGAAAACCTGTCGTAGTGAGCCGTCCCTAAGTAGAACGATTGGTCCTTCGATTGTATCCACTGGCGCGACAATAGATCCCTTGCCGGGACGTTCTGTTCTGATATGAGTTCCTGTAGCCAAGAACTCGTCTACAAGGAGCATTGTTGCAGGATGAACACCAACACCTGCCAAACCCGTATTTCTGGACCGCCCATACCTGAGCCTAAAACCACCGAGGTGAGACGGGTGGGAGAAGACAGGTCGACCGCCAATCACGTCAGTCAGATAGTCTGACTTTGGCTCCAGCTTTTTGTCAACCACAGTATCAGATTCTGATGGGAGCACCTTGGACATCTTCGCGGCCACCTCTTCGAGCCACTCCCATCCTTTAATGGACATCTCGCTTACGTTTTTGGCTAGTTTTGTAGCACGTCCAACAAGACCATCACTTAGTACTAGCACTGCGCCTCCTCGAACACGATTGGTTTCAATCCGAGGATCTAGATCGCGACTTCCTGTAACCTCGAACTCCTCAGTGGGTTCTCCAGTGAGCATTATCGGAAGTTTGGATGCAACTAGCCTGACGAGTTCAGGCTGGACCGGGTATTGTAGGTGAACATTCCTCGCATAAAGCTCTACCTCTTCAAGAGCTCGTTCAACCTCCTGCTCGGTGGCCTCATATGCAGGGAGCCCTAGCAACTGGCGCACGTAGTCTGCAACCAAGACTGTCATTGCAGTCTCAGTGCCTCCGGCAGCACGAATGGGTCCAGCCAGATAGAGTGCAAGGTATTCATCATCCTTTGGGCCCCGGATTTGCACCTTGGCTATTCCTTCGATTGGTGCTGCCGTTATGCTCTCCGTCATGATAGCTAGTGCGACACGGACTGCCTTGTCCGCAGCCTTCTGCGGGTCATCGATGTTCCCAAGCTCCCCCAATGCAATCTCCTTGGCAACCGCAAATGCGACTTCTTCTCTGGTTTCGTACGTCTCTGACAATTCCCGGATACGCCTGGCGACCCCAACTGGTCCTTGGAGGGTGACCTCTACACGCGCCGCGACATCATAAGCAGGTGGAATCTCTATCTCCGTTGTGGGGTCATACCCTTTTGAGCGAGCTTCCTTTGCAATCCTGTAGATGGCATCAACCTCATTGTTGAGAGTTTCAAAGTACTGAGCGTAGCTAACACTATGTGTTGGAAGATTCAGCTCGGACTCTGTCACGGCAAGTCAGGACGCTATTGTTGGGTCTTGTCTTTTATCTTTCGGCCTGGCCAAGCTAGCTCGGATTGAATGAGCAGTGAGCTTTAAAGCATGGACAGATGAATTGTAGCTGACCACGAGCCACCAGTGGTTGTCAGGACGGTAATCGACGTGCTCACGCTTGAAGAAACCATCAACTTGATTCTCAAACACACAGAGTATCAGCGACAAGATGTATTGAGTATGATTGAAGAGAAGAGGCAGGAATTAGGTCCAGAGGTTGTGAATGACGAGTCGGCTGCAATGATTGTTGCACGTGATCTTGGCATTGACCTGCATCAATTGTCTGCAAAGCCACGTATGAAGATTGGGGATATCTCTGAAAGCACCAAGAATGTCACGCTGACTGCGAAGGTAATCAACGTGGGCCCCGTCCGAACCTTCACGCGCAAAGGCGAGGGTGGAGAAGGAAAAGTGGGGAGTCTGGTCATCGCAGATAAGACAGGCCAGATAAGAGTTACACTCTGGGATGAGGTCACCAAGGCCATCTCGGAAGACTCCGATGAGAGCATAAGGGCAGATGATGTCATCCAGCTGCGTGGGGGGTACGTGCGAAGGGGACTAGGAGAGAATCTAGAAATCCAGATGGGACGCATGTCGGGAATCAAGCGTCTTGATGAACATGACCTTGAGGACCTTGAGATTGAAGTTGGTGAGCCTCCTTCGAAGAAAATCAGTGACCTCCAAGAGAGAGAATTCAATATAACGCTCCTTGGCAAGGTGATGAGAGTCTTTCCTTTGTCAACTTTCACTAGGAAGACTGACGGGACAGAGGGAAAGGTACTGAGCTTGATTGTAGCAGATGAAACAGGGGACACACGCTTGGTCTTTTGGGATAAGGATGCCGAAGAGATTGAGAGTGTCAGAGAGGGTGAGGTCATCAGAGTGAGAGGGGGTAACACGAAGAGAGGGCGATATGGCAATATCGAAGTTCACGTAGGTCGTTCCGCAAAAATCGAGAGAGGGTTAGACATCAAGATAGATGCTGGGGAATACATGCCAAGTGCTGGCGCACCAGCTCCAGTTGGAAAGAAGCAGATTGGGGAGATAACCACTGAGATGAGGGATGTTGACCTTGATGGCAGAGTCGTCAGGATATTCCCTGTTAACACGTTTGACAAAGACGGTGGGGAAGGTAGAGTTCAGAACCTCATCATTGCAGACGAAACCGCACAGGTTCGGTTGACCTTCTGGAATGAGGACGTAGACAAGATCAAGGCAATAAAAGAGGGAGACATAATTCGCGTCACACACGCCTATGCAAAGGAGGGCTTTAGAGGGGGAGTGGAGGTGCATGCGGGCCGCAAGGCAGAGATTAAGATCAATCCTAAAGGCTCTCCTCTGAAGAAACTCGACCTTTCGGACTTGGCATCAGCACCTAGTCTGGGTGCATCCGATCCAGTCGGGAAGAAACCGATTGGTGAGATAACCACTCAGATGGGAGATGTTGATCTTGAGGGGAAGGTTGTCAGGATATTTCCTGTCAACACGTTTGACAAAGACGGTGGGGAAGGTAGAGTTCAGAACGTCATCATTGCAGACGAATCTGCGCAGATTCGGTTGACCTTCTGGAATGAGGATGTAGACAAGATTGAGGACCTTCAGGAAGAAGATATCGTCAGCGTTACTCATGCCTATGCAAAGGAGGGGTTTAGAGGAGGGGTGGAGGTGCATGTGGGCCGTAGAGCAGAGATTGAGATTAATCCTAAAGG
The DNA here is from genome assembly GCA_048940825.1 of Promethearchaeota archaeon. Taxonomy (GTDB): domain Archaea; phylum Asgardarchaeota; class Thorarchaeia; order Thorarchaeales; family Thorarchaeaceae; genus SMTZ1-83. The sequence continues at coordinate 4,167 of JBHLOD010000146.1, forward strand.
TTCTCCATTGGAACAGCTTGACCTCTCAGATTTGTCAATAGAGTCAAGATCGCAGGCCGCAGGATTTGTGAGAATAGGAGAGATTGATGAGAACAACGAGGGTAAGAGTGTAGAGGTTTCCGGAATGGTAATGGGAGCTACTCAAGCAAGTCCAGTGTATCCAGCATGTCCAAGCTGTCGAAAGAAAGTCGAGGAGGAAGGAGGCAGGTTTACGTGTAGCGTCTGTGGTGATGTCAAGAAACCTGAATACAGGATGCTGTACAAGATCACTGTTGATGATGGCTCGGGCTCAATAAGGGCCACGCTGTTTGGTGAAACTGGAGAGGAACTATTGGGAATGACAGCTGAAGAGGCACACGAGCTAATCAAGAAGTCTGGAAACAATCTGGAGCCTCTCGAAAGAAACTCGGATAGAATGCTTGGGAGGTATGTTTCTGTGCGAGGTCGTGTTTCTAAGTTCCGGGATTCTATAGAGATTACAGCCAGCGGCATAGCCTTTCCAGATCTTGTCGACGTGAGTAAACGCGAGCGAGAGCGTATTGACGAGCTAATACGTTAGTATCTACTTCATGATGTGGCCTCGATGAGGGCACGGAGCCCCTCAAGGAACTTCTCGACGTCATTGAGGTTGTTGTACAGATAGAAGCTGGCTCTGGCTGTTCCCACTGTAGGTTTGATGCCCAATTGATAGTGGAAAGGCCCAACACAATGCCAGCCACTCCTCACCATAACAGAATACTGATCGTTTAGAAATGCAGCAACATCGTGTGCAGATTCCACACAGTCAACAGTGAAAGCAACAAGCCCTGTTTTG
>JBHLOD010000147.1:0-4978 GCA_048940825.1 Promethearchaeota archaeon
ATTCTGATTGAGAGGGGAAAACGTGAGGCATTTGTCCTAGACAGAAGCAAGTTCGATTCTTGGTTGGCTGAGAGAGCTGCTGATGCAGGAGCAGAGATTCTGACACAGAGCAAGGTTCTGGAAGTCGATTGCGCAAAGGAGAAGCCCTGTACAGTCACTCTGAAGACTGGAGAGGGTCGTGAAGAGAGAAGATCACAGGTTGTAGTCGATGCAGAGGGATCTCGCTGTCAGTTGTCAAGACTTGTAGGACTACCAACAGTTCCGCGGCGCAACAAGTATCCGGCGTACCAGTTTGAGCTGAGTGGAGTGGATATCGAGGATGACGTCGTTGAGATGTACTACGGGAGAAATCTTGCACCAGGTTTCTTTGCTTGGATTATTCCACTGGGTGACCGGAGAGCCCGAGTGGGACTGGCGGCCAAGGACCTAGCCAAGAAGCGGCTCGAAATCTCAATTCGGCAACATCCTGTCATGAGTAGGAAATTGGAACATGCATCCATTGAACGAGGCTTCGGTGGTATCGTCCTAGTTGGCACTCCCATCAAAAGGACGGTTACAGGCAGATTTCTTGTTGTGGGAGATGCAGCCGGCATGGTAAAGCCCACAACCGGAGGCGGAGTCATCATGGGAGGTACTGCTGCTAGAATTGCCGGTAGAGTGGTATCAAGAGCGTTGCGCGAAGGACGCCAGATTGAGAAAGCTCTCCGAACTTACGAGTCGAATTGGAGGGCGCTCTTGATGAGAGAACTACGTGCCATGCACCTCGCACAGAGGATGATATCTGGTCTATCAGACCAAGGGCTCAACACGCTCATCAGAGACGCAGATAGTTACGACCTCGCAGACATTGTGAGGAGGGAGGGTGATATGGATATGCAGAGGAAGGTGATACTACGCCTTCTCGCCAACCCCTACACAGTCTTGGCAGGATTGAGAGCCATGAGATACCTCAATCCGCTGCTGTAGCACCTTGGCACATCTTTATGAGCGCAATGATTCCCCAGAGACTGAGAGAGGTCCACACAGATGGGTAGTCCCGAAGACGCAGACATTCTGACGTTGGCCCGGAGGATTTTGGAATATCATCCGGTGTGCAATCGTTGTCTGGGACGACAGTTCGCTTGGCTTAGTACTGACACATCCAATGAAGAGAGAGGCCATTCTCTAAAGCTTACCCTCTCAATGATGGCCGACAACGATGTCAAGGCTGGAAGAAGAGACTCGGGACTGCAGCTAGTGACACTCCTGGCTGACAATGGTATGTTCGAGCCTGCGAGAGTCCTTGCTGAGAGAAACTCTATTGAGCTCCCTCCAGAGAAGACATGCAGCCTCTGTTCTGTGGGCAGTGAGCACTTGTTTGACAGCTTGGCGGAACTGGCAAAGAGAGCAAAGGCCGCAACAGACGGCATCGAATTCAGCACCTTTCTTGTAGGAAGCATACCAAGCCCCTTCTTGCTGGAGCGCGAAGACGAGATAAGAAGCGGTCTGAAGATCATGCATGGTGAGACGCTCAGGGCCGACCTAAACAGAGAACTCGGGAAGCACCTTCAGAAGATTATCGACAAACCTGTCGATTTCGATCATCCAGACATTGTAGTCATCTATGATATGGCGGGAAACCGGATCGAGATCAGAATCAACCCAATCTTCATCGCTGGTCGCTACAGGAAACTTGTGCGAGGAATTCCCCAGAGTCGATGGGACTGCAAGCCGTGCAGAGGAAAGGGTTGTGACAAATGTGGAGGTACTGGAAGAAAGTACCCGGACTCGATTTCAGAGTACATAGGCATTCCCGCTCAAGATCTGGCGAAAGGCACCAAGTTCAAGTTTCATGCGGCCGGGAGAGAAGACATCGATGTTCGAATGCTTGGGTCCGGTAGACCATTTGTTATTGAGGTGTCAGAACCGAGAGTTCGGACTCCTGATTTGAAGAAGCTAGAAAAGCGCATCAAGAAGGGGTCATCGAAGAAGCTGGAAGTTCTTGGCCTAGAGGTATCCACTAGGAAAAGGGCCCAAGCACTGAAGGATGAAGCCTCAGAGAATGCAAAGGACTACGAAGCCACAATCAAGACTGAAAAGGACGTCAGCCAAGAAGTCCTCACGATTGCGTCCGATGGCTTTCGTGATTTGGAGATCAGTCAGAGAACTCCGACACGTGTGGCACATCGTAGAAGCGACCTGGTGAGAACCAAACGCATCTACGAGATGAAGCTCAGGAAGATAGGCAGCAACCTTGTGAAGGGCTTCTTCAAGGTTCAAGGGGGAACCTACGTCAAAGAGCTTGTTTCGGGGGACAATGGCAGGACTACTCCGTCCATTTCGGAGAGAATTGACACCGCTTGTGAGTGCGTCGAGCTTGACGTTCTTGAGATTAATGGATAGCTGTTGCGAAATCCTTAAGTGGCGACCTTTGAGGGGATGCTGGACCTCGGGTACACAGCTGACTTCAGGTAGGTCGAGGTACAAGTTTCAACAGATGATTCCCCATGGTTAAGAAGAGTCATGGTTACCGGGCCCGAACACGCAGTCTTATGCGAAAGAAGGTGCGGCAACGCGGGATGAGCTCTCTTAGTAGGCTACTGGTTGACTATGAGATTGGACAGCGCGTGGACATAGTCATTGATTCTGGTGCACACAAGGGAATGCCCCACCGAAGATACCATGGCAGAACCGGAGTGGTGATGGGCAAGAGAGGCAGGGGAGTTATCGTCGATGTGAAGCTTGGCAAAGCCACGAAGACCCTCATTGTGAGACCCGATCACCTTCAACCGAGCAGGGGCTGAGAAAGAAGATGCCCAAGGAGATCATTAGCGAGGAAGAAACTACCCTTCCCAGAGTGAAGAAGCTACTCTCCCAGAGAGGTAAAGAGGGAGAACTCTCATTCCAGCAGAATATAACACTGGAACATGCCTCAACATTCTCGAAGATGGCACCTGCGGTTGCCGACAAGCTAGTTGAACGTCTAATCAAGAGCTTTGGCATAAGCAGAGCCCATGCTGTGCAGGTCGTGAACATTGCCCCGACAACCCCTGAGGAGATTAGAACCATTCTGGATGCGCGCTCAACAGACGTCACAGATGAGCAAATCGCTGAGATTGTTGAGATTATGGTAAAAGCAATATCCTAGGGTTCGCGCCGTGATTATTCACTCGGAAGTAACACTTTTTATCAATTCCCGACCATCTCATTGATGATGCGGTCAGAGAGTATCCGGAGTAAGAGAAGATGGAAGGACACCAAGACAGAATGTACGAGACGCATGCATATGTCCTGGCAGTCATTCCGCCGAAAGTATATCTCCGTGATTCTAGACCCCGAGGCGAAACCGTGGTTCAGGGGATAGGCGAGTCATTCTTCACACTTCTTGAGATGTCGCCACAACGTGGAGCAACACCGCATCCTCAGGAACGCCTTTCGATAGAGAAGAATGCGAGAAGTAAGATTGACCACGTGAAAAGACGCATTTTCTACGAGGATCTTGCACCAGAGAGCGTGGCTGAGTTGCCTCTTGTCGTTGAGATTATTGTCACCAAGCACGAACACAAGTTCGTTCAGTTCTTTAACGAGGCCGCACCTATTACCACTAGGCAACACTCGCTCCAGCTGCTACCAGGGATTGGACAGACCTTGATGTGGGCCCTTCTCGAGGAGCGGAAACAGGAGCCCTTCAAGAGCTTTGAAGACATAGCGGCACGCACAAAACTGCAAAGCCCGAAGAAGGTGATAACGGCAAGAATAATCGACGAGCTCGCGGAAGATGTCAAACGCTGGCTGTTTGTCAGACCGCCAAGGCGAAATAATGATAGAGAGCGTTCCAGGTGAGGCCCCTGACCGAGGACCGCATTCGCCTGATGCTGCGAAAGTACGGAGTCACACCTGATAAGACACTTGGACAGAGCTTTCTCGTTGACCCTGAAGTAGCAAGAGAGATGGTCAGTTCTGCACAACTCAACAAAGAAACCTCCGTATTGGAGATTGGTGGGGGACTTGGCATTCTATCAGAGATGATAGCACGAGCAGCAGGCAGTGTTCACGTAGTTGAGGTTGATCCAAGGCTTGCTAAAGCTCTCAGAGAGGTGCTTGAGAACTACTCAAATGTAGACGTCATTGAAGGCGATGCTCTCGAGGTAGACCTTCCTGACGTCAACAGGATTGTGTCCAATCTGCCCTATAGCATATCCTCGGATATCACCTTCAGGTTGATGAAAGAGGTGAGTTTTGATTTTGCTGTACTGATGTATCAGAAGGAATTCGCTCATCGGCTTCTCGCTGAGCCCGGCATGCAACATTATTCCCGCCTATCTGTCGATGCCCAGTACCTGGCTGAATTCCAGCACATCATGGAAGTCCCAGCGCAGATGTTCTACCCAGTACCAGCTGTGGACTCGATTGTTGTGAGGATGGAGCCACGGAAAACTGGGCGTTTCGCCCGGAACCAAGATGTGTTCTTCTGGCTCGTCCATGGCATCTACTCATATCCAAACAAGCAGCTGAGAAAGGCATTGGGAATATGGCTCAAGAATATGGGTGAGGAAAAGAGCACTGGAGATATGATTATCGAGAGTGTGTCAGACACTCTTCGTGGGAATGAACGTTTGAGGACGTTGAATCAAGACAAACTCATCACGCTAGCAGACGCGATTCTTGATCTGGTTGAAGAAGGTGCGTTGAACGGGCCAAGAGGGGGGGAAGAGTGAAATCGAACGGGATAGAATTGGTCACCGATTCAGAGGTCTATCCACCATCGGAAGACACGTATCTTCTTCTTGACGCAATAGAGCTTGGGCCTAGCGACACTTTCCTAGAGATTGGTTGTGGTTCCGGGCTTCTGTCTGTCGCCGCCGCTAGAATTGCTCAGAAAGTTGTAGCTACTGACATTTCACTAAGAGCTATAAGGAACACTAAGGAGAATCTGATAAGAAACGCTCTTGACCACCGATGTTCTGTCATTCAATCCGACCTTCTGTCTGCCCTAGAT
>JBHLOD010000148.1:0-4942 GCA_048940825.1 Promethearchaeota archaeon
GATCTTGTCAGGGCCGAGATTGGGAACCGTCTCAACGTCATATCAAAGGAGGTTGCGGGGCTTCTAGAGAAGGCTCACAATGACAATCCAGATGTTACGCTTCTTGGACTCGCCAGGTCAGTTCAAGCATTAGTGTCCCCAGCAGAAACCCTCCAGCAAATCTATCTAGACGTCGACAATCTCGTCTTTGTATTGGCTGCTAATGAGATTATGACCTACCTCAATTCCCTAAAGGTCGAAACAGAGGAAGGCCGGGCCGCTTTGATGGGGATGAAGGGATTCACGCTCTTGTCTTTGGATAGGGTTGCAGATGCTGAACACATGCTGCTAGAGCTACTGGACATGTCGCAGGAGATAGCCAAGAGTGACCCGAAGACAGGTAGAGGACTGGTTGCAGCGGCACATCTCTGGCTTGGTCGACTGTACAGTCAGACAGATAGATCGTCAGAAGCGGAAGCAGCTTTCCAGAAAGCTTTGAAGCTAGGAAGAAGCTTGGTCAAGAGCGATCCGGCCATGTACATTGTAGGAATACCAATTGAGTTGAGCTACTCTGCAACTTTTCTCTTTCTTGGCAGCCATATAATGGCACTTGGTAGACTCAGTGAGGCCAAGCAGAAGTTGAGAAAGGCTGACCGATTGATGAGGACGTACTTTCAGAAGCCTGATTCAGAACGGGACGATCGATTCAGGCACATGGTCCCATATACTCAAGTCAGACTGGCTTTGGCTCTGTTCCTTTCAGGTGACATTCCTGAAGCAGAGGAGCTGTATCGAGAGCTGGTCAGAACCAGCAAAGAACCCCTCAACAGGGCAAGTAGTCTTTGGAACCTTGGAGAGATATTAAGAACGACAGACAGGATGGATGAGGCTGAGAGAATAGCCAGAGAGGTTGTTGAGATTCACAGGACGGCAAAAAAGGAGGACGTGGTATATGATGAGGCACTGGCGCTCTCTCTCAATAATCTTGCTTCAATATTCCGTATGACAGGCAGGCAGGTAGAGGCTCAAGACGCATATCGCGAGGCCCTCGGGATTATGAGAGGATTGGTTGAGAAGGCTCCCGAGTCCTACCGACTGCGCACCTTGGCTTGGACACTTTGTGACCTTGGAGCGCTTCTCACAGAATCTGGCAGCTTTGCTGAGGCCGAAGAGATGTATCAGGAATCTCTTGAGATTAGCAGGAAGCTGGTAGGCCAAGCACGGGAGAGAAATCTGGGCCGCCTGTCGGCAACTCTGAACAATTATGCAGTACTGCTCTCTGAGGACAAGCAAGAATTGCCAAGCGAGAGGATGCTTCGTGAAGCGCTCGAAATCTTGGAGCAGATTGTACAGGACAAGCCAGAAACAGTGCTTTTGCACGATTTGGTGGCCGCAGTCCTCAACAACCTTGGAATTATTCTTAGATCCTCCAAACGTGCTTCTGAATCCTTGGAAACACTTCAGAGAGCTCACACAATCCAAAGCAAGCTGGCTGAGAAAGCACCTCAGCTGTTCTCGAGATATCTGGCAACAGTGCTGAACAACCTAGGCATTGCGCATTTCGAGAACGGCAGTCAGTCTTTGGCAGAAGAACACATTCAGAAGGCTCTAGAGATATGGAGAGAACTCTGTCAGAAGGCACCAGACCAGTATTTGGTCCATATCACGTCTGCTCTGAACAACCTAGCTGTAGTATATGACAAGAAGAATGACCATCAGAAGGCCGAGGAGATGAGGGAGGAAGCGATGACCATAACGAATCAGCTGTTTCAAAGGGGCATACTACTCCAAGCGAGAACAAGGAAGATCAGGAACAGCATCAAGAATGGCGTGTGGTTGGAAGAGTACAGAGAGATTGTCAATCCTCCTACGTTGGGGTGAAGACCAACACAGCCTAGAGAAACCAGTGAGGCCCACCTGAGCAGGATGAAGGCAATCGCATTACACCTTACAGTCTTGACTGCTCCAGATAAAGTACAAACTTCACTCCTGACCTGTATTCCCTCACCCTCGATTGGCATTTCAGATGTCTTGTAAGGCCAATTTGCATGCAAAAGGCCGAGTATGGTCAGTCCTGTATTATAGCAAGCATGTGGTAGTTGCTTAAGAACAATGAGCCCATAGCGTGCATTCGGTGCCTTACAATCCTGCGGAACATGTGAATGATGGTTGGTAATAGATTAGCAAAGTGGTTCTACGAATTTGGTTACCGTCACATGAAGATGCCGTGGGACGTTGGACCGCGTACTGAATTGATGGAACTGGTAGAAAGTGGTCGCATAGAGCCCTGTCGGGCTATTGACTTGGGTAGCGGCACTGCTAGCAACTGCATCTTCCTAGCCCGGCATGACTTCGAAGTGACTGGCGTTGATTATTCCAAATCGGCAATCGAATTGGGACAAGCCAGAGCACGTAGAGCTGGCGTATCTGTAGACTTTATTCTAGATGATTTGACTGACTTGCACCACGTCAATGGGACTTTTGACCTACTCGTGGATTATGGTACATTAGATGACTTGCCTCCAAAAGAACGCGATTTGTATGTGAAGAACATCCTACCATTGACCCATCAAGCTAGCTGGTTCTTGCTGTTCTGCTTCGAGTGGCACCCTCGCTGGTGGGAAGGTCCTCTTTTTGACAGGATGGCGATGAAACCCGGTGAGGTTGAACGCCGCTTTGGGAGCTTTTTTGAGATAGAACGGATTTCCGGAACCAAGACACCCAACTTCTCGAAATACCCGCCGGGGTATGGAGTCTATCTGATGAAGCGGAATGGTCGTGTTGCCCCATCCAGGTAGAGAAGAGATGACTTCCGTCGTGGTGATGACATGAAATCAGATAGTAGTGCAACATATGGAACATTGGCTATTGTAGCGTACCTACTCTTCGCCGTTGGCCCGTTAGTGGGCAATGCCGTACTCGTCCTGCTTGGTGCGATTGCGAATGAGTTCAGCATCGACCCGACAGTGGTTCTCATTGCGGTGCCTGCATTCATGTTTCCGTTTGCAGTAGTACAGCTTTTTTCAGGAGCGCTTTCCGACCTGTATGGCAGGGTTCCAGTAATCGCTACTGGTCTTGTAGTCTATGCGGTGGGTCTTCTGATCACAGGTTGGGCTGCAACACTGGAGATATTCATATTGGGAAACCTGTTGTCAGGGCTGGGATTCGGCTTCGTGAATCCTGTCCTCATTGCTCTGCTGACTGACGGTGTTTTCCCTGAGGAGATTCCCAGGAGGATGGGAATTGCAGGGGCGCTGGCCGCCCTGAGTGTTGGCGTGGGCCCCTTTATTGCAGGACTTATGATAGGCCTTGGCTGGAGGAGCTTCTACTTCTTGTTTCTGGGAATAGTGATTGTCGGAATGGCTTCCATATACCTTTCAAAGCGTCCATCAAGAAACGTAAGAGAGGGTTCAGGACTTCGTCAGCTCTTTAGAAACCTAAGTCTTGAATTGAGAAGGCCCGTAGTTCTGATTCTTCTTGCTTCAGCCTTCATGGTATCGATGAGCTACATCGGAACGCTCATCTGGACTTCACGCGGCTTGGCCGGAGCCATCGCAGAGGACACTGTGGGGATACTTCTTCTGGGAGCAGGGATTTCAGGTGCTGTTGCAGGAATCGTCTTCGGTGCAGTTGCGAAAGAACGTGGTACAGGAGGACTACTGGGACTAGCGATTGTGGCTCTACTAAGCGCGATTCTAATCCTGGTATTCATTGGCGACATAACAACACAGTCGGCTCTTCCGCTTGTGGGTATTGCTCTCTTCGTGGACGGGTGGGCCGGAGGAACTCTGTTTCCAGCACTGATATACTACAGTCAAGTTCTCTCTCCTGAGAGAAGAGGTGCATTGTCAGGAGTGGTTTCGTTCTCAAACTTCTTCGGAATCTCCCTCGTTCCCATGCTCTACGAGCCGCTCTTCCTACAGAGCATCACAAGTGTGTACTATGGTATTCTGGTTGTCGCCGTGCTGCTGTTGTTGTTTCTCGTGCCACTCTATCGATTGACTCCTCTTCATCGTAACATTCTATCTGAAACCATAAGGCGTACCCAATATGAGCCCACATGAGTCAATGACCGAAAAAAGGCCCATGCAATTGAATAGCAGTTATATATGACACTGACGTGGAAGTCGAGAAATCCAGATTAAGGGAGAAACCCAATAATGAATGCGGAAAACAAAGAAGGGAGAGGAGAAAGGGAAGGAGGTTCGTGGAATAGAGTTAAGGGTCTTGCCACTTGGCTTGGCACATACGGTTGGCTGTTCTTGCTCATTGGAGGAATCCTTTACATTCTGGGAGGATTCGTAGGATTAGCGTACCCTGAAGTTGAAGAATTAGTGGAGCCTATTCTATACACTAATCTCGTGATTGATATATCAGGGTATCTTCACGTTCATGGGCTTTTCACTTTTGTAGTGTGGTTCATAGGTGGAACATTGGCTATTGTCTTTGCATTGGCATTAATCAAGCCACGATTCTCAGACAAATGGAGAGAAGAGAATCTCGATTATCTACTTAATGACGTTGTTAGGATAGGCAACTCTAGGATTCCTCTAATGTTAGTGGTTGGAATCATTCTGGAGATTGTTATGGCTTGGTGGAGTGGTCTAATATTCATCTTCATACCACTCTTGTTACTGATCTTCGTAGGGCCTAAGAAGTACAAGTGGACAGAACAAGAAGAATAATCTCTAATCTTCGGTATTGTGTTGGACTCTATGTACTGAGAGAAACAAAATGGACCAATTGAGGTTGACCTGCACAGGATGGAAGCTACACGATTATAACTCAAAGTCTTGACAACTCTGGAATACCCACAACGCAGTCCTTACGAACGCAAGAACTCAACTGCCTATCCGACCGGCTTTGCGCACTTGGGACAACGATATTTGCCATCTGCACTCAGAATTGGATGTCTGAAGTCCTCACCGCAGTTGCCGCAAGGACCAATTGGGATTTCCTTTTG
>JBHLOD010000149.1:0-3034 GCA_048940825.1 Promethearchaeota archaeon
TCGAGAATCCTGGGGACTATGACTGGGACCACCGCTACTCCAGGCAGAGATATCGGCTTTCCTAGGCTTAGCCTTGTTCCCCGAAGGATCTCATCTGCTACCTCTTGGACACTTCCTTTCCCGCTCAATTTCAACAATCCCTCTCGCGGTGTAATACTATTACATAACACATGATACAAACCTATATATAAACTCTTCCATCGAAGAAAGACAAGGCGCCCAGCTCTGAGAAGGCGAGCCAAGTGTCATCTGTGATCTCCTCCCATCAAGCAAGAAGCGCCTGACATATGCCTGTATCCTCCTGAATTCGTGACGAAATCCTGCTTATCAGCATTATCGCAAATGTCTCGAGGTAATTCAAGCGTGAATCGAACCGGTTTTATTCATCGGAGCGATGGATTCTAGAAGCTCTGCATGGCGCCGATTGGAGCCGAGGCAACATGAATCGAGAGAAATGCGAACTGACGGATATTCACACGAATGAACAGAGGACGCAAAGACGATGGCTTTGGAAGGTGGGTCTCTTGGCCTCTCTCAGCGCCGTCTGGTTCCTTCTCAGGACGGGACAGAAGCCTTCGAGAGTATCTTACCCATGTCAGCAGGCTGCAATCTCCAATATCCGTGTCTTTCATCTGGCTGTAATTGCATCTATCCCGAGTCTTGGAAAGAAACGGATCTCATCGGGAGTACTGAAGTCAACGGGCGTGCTCGCCGTCCTTCTCCTAGGATCTGCTTTGGTAGTGGATGGTACCGTCCTGTTCGGTCTTGGCCACTTCTCAGTGGCGAATGTTGACTACTCACGAGTTCCCATAGATCTGGTTTCACATAACGCATTGGCTTCTGAAGGCTTTTCAGATGTATTCTTTGTGCAGAATGCAACGGGGCTCGAGGGATACATGGACGACGCAGTGGATGCTCTCTTCGAGATAATGGAAACTGAAGACATCCACTTCTATGCGACCGGCAGTGAGCCTTCTGGACTGATAGGTCATAACGATGTTGTGATTCTCAAAGTGAATGGTCAGTGGGAGTCTAGGGGAGGCACGAACACTGATTTATTGAAGAGTATCATTCAGGCCATAGTGAACCACCCAAGTGGTTTCACCGGTGAGATTGTTGTCGCCGACAATGGGCAGGGACTAGGAAGTCTGAATCGTGCATGGAGCAACGCGTTCGACCATAGTCAGAGCATGCAGAGTGTTGTTAGCTCGTTCTCCTCACACAATGTTTCGACAAAGCTATGGGACTCTCTACGTCACAGTGCCGTTGACGAATACGACGAAGGTGACTTCACTGATGGCTATGTCATCAACTCCACCTGGAACTCCGACACAGAAATCTATGTCAGCTACCCGAAGTTCAAAACCTCATACGCGACATACATCAGCTTCAAGAATGGCGTCTGGGATAATGCGACAGGGTATGACTCTGACCGGCTGAAGGTCATCAACATGCCTGTCTTGAAGTCTCACCAAAGATATGGTGTGACCGGGTGTGTCAAACACTACATGGGCGTCCCAAAGGGGCAGGTTGAGCCTTCTGTTCATCTTGAGTGGCCACACGAGCATGTTTCGATTGCACTGGGCAGTATGGGTACCCTGATGGCAGAAACCAGGTTCCCTGTTCTCAACATAATTGACGCTATATGGGTGAATGCCAACCCGATTGAAAGTTCACCAGATTGCGGCCCGTCATCCTATACCGAAGATGCTAGCTTCACTGATACCATAGGTGCCAGCCAGGATCCAGTTGCACTGGACTATTGGGCATCAAAGTACATCTTAATCCCTGCTGCAATTGACAGGAATTATGCGACCTACTCATCCCTCGACCCTGACTATGCTCCGCTGAGCGACCCGTATATGTCGTATTGGGAGATGGAGGAATCATTTCATAATTACCTGAGAAGGTCGATGAGTGTTCTGCAAGACCATGGATATCAGGCAACGATGAACCCGGCCGAGATTGACGTACATGTAACCAGCCTCTCTGGTAGCCCTACCATCCCCACTGAAGCTGCTGGGCCTGAACTGCTATTGATCGTGATTGTGCCTTTGTCTGCGGCTGCACTTGTGTTGGCGGCTATAGTTTTCAGAAGAAGACGAGGATGAGAAAGTACGTTATAATTTCCATCTGCTATGATTTGTAACTGGGAATCACATCACGCGCTATCCTCTCAAACATCTTCTTCTTCTCCTGGATGAATGGATAGTAAACTATGAACTCCTCAAACCCGATGTCGGAATATCTTTCGACATAGCTAGAGAACTTATCATCAGATTCCATCAATTCATCCGAGCGAACCACCAAGACTGATCTCCTGAGACTCGCAGGATTGCGCCCCAATTCGTTGCAGTAGTCATCAACTAGTTGACTCTGTGCCCTGACAGTGTCATACATCTCTTCCCTATCTAGCTCCCGGCCACCAAACGTATTCCATGTGTCAGCGAACTCTGCGGCAATCCTGAGTGTCTTGGGACCAATACTTCCGACCGTGATTGGAGGTCTGGGTTCCTGAACCGGTGCCGGATACATCGCCACATCTTTCAAGGAGTAATACTTGCCAGAGTGAGAAGAAACTCTCTCCCTAAGGAGCTTGTCAAGAATCTGAATCTGTTCCCTGAAGCGGGCTATTCGTTCAGTCGGTTCCCAGTCATCAATGCCAATCATATCATATACAGTTTCACCGAGCGAGCCTGCAACTCCTGTACCAATGCCCAGGTTCAACCTCCCGTTGGAGATGTGATCAGCTGTAAGAGCCTGCCGAGCTAGTATAGCCGGATGTCTCAGAGGTGCCGCAGTCACCAATGTGCCGACCCTAATCTTCTTGGTCACTGCTGCCAGCCCGGACAACAAAGTCCATGCCTCGAAGTAGGGTCTTGTCGGCATTCGATAGTTCAAGAAGTGGTCTGCAACCCATGCACTTTCGAAACCTAGGGTTTCTATGTGTTTCCAACTCTCGGCGAGTACACTCCATGGTTGAGATTGTAGAGTTATCACTCCAAAACTCAGGCCGGGCATGCTCAAGCGCTAG
>JBHLOD010000149.1:3134-4863 GCA_048940825.1 Promethearchaeota archaeon
CCGTCTATACTTGTCTACACAGAGTTCGTTGACGACCGTGCAGGTGAGGAATACGAGAACACCATGACGGCAATCAACAATACCTATGGCACCGACTACCAGTATACAAACCTCACAGACTACACAACCCTCGATGCACAGCTGCTTGGCAAGGACATCCTCCTTATTCCAGAACAGGAGAACGCAAACACGACCATCATGAAGACCGTGGGGACCGCATGGGCTTCCACACTCACAACCTTTGTGAATGACGGAGGGGTAGTTGTGCTCCTTGATTTTGGAAACGAAACTGCTCCCGGACTGGGCCTACACATCTACAACGAGTCCGGCCTCATGCAGTTCGGTCCAGTCCTGGGCCAATATCCAAGTGCAGCCCTAACAGAGATGCATCGCCACACCTTTGGTGACGCACTGTGCAGACGAATTGAGTACAGGTGGACTCCTCGCGACAACACCTTTGTAGTGACCAACACTGATGGCAACAATGCAATCGACGACTACTCCACTGACAATCGAGTTGTCATCCACAAGATAATGGGCCGCGGACATGTCGTCTTCATGGGCTTTGACCTCTCAGATCCCGGTCCGAACTATGAACAGATTGTGGGTAACGCCATACGACTCCCACATCGCGTGGTCTTTGATAACGCACAGGACACGGAGTACACATGGGAGTTCCCACCGCCACATGTTGATGGTTTTGCAGGAGGCAAGTTTGTCGAGGACTTGCTGGATGCCGGTTTTGCCGTATCCCGGATGGACACCTTCGACCCAAGCTTCTTCAATGCAAGTGATGTGGTCATCTGCACTCTCCCGTATGGTACTACTGACGATTATGACGCTGCTGAGGTTACTGCTCTTAATGCCTATGTAACTGATGGTGGCTCAATCTTCATCCAGTCTGAGCATACTTCATATGGAGATGAGATTGCGGCACTTGCGAACAACTTCGGTTATTACTTCGCCCGAGACAGTCTATTGGATACAGATGACCTCATGCGATATTGGCAGGAGAGTCAAATCCACTACACTGGTGATAACCTTCTATCACATCCAATAACGACCAATGTCGATCGGGTTGAGTTCTATGCAAGCGATGGCTTTTCAGCACTCCCAGCCAACGCTGAGCGGATCATTATGTCTGACTGGGATGGGACAACCTGCTGGGGGGAAGGTGGCTGGTACGATAACTGGCTGGGAGCAGATGGTTTCACAACTATGGCGGTTTCAAAGTATGGCTCTGGAAGAGTATGTGTGGTTCTTGATGGAAACTTCATGGATGGCATTGAGGATACCGATGCTGATACTGTTGAGAATTACCTTGACAGTGACAACGATGTGCTTCTCTTGAATACTATACATTGGCTGGCTGGGGTTGAATCTGCAAATGATGCTCCCTTGTTAACAGATCTGACACACACCCCTTCAACTCCGACTCATGGAGACCCTATTACTGTCTATGTCAATGTGACTGATACCAATGGACTGGCCAACATCACATGTCATTATCGTGATAACCTTGGTATCTGGCAGAATGTGTCAATGACTCCTGAGGGCAGTGACCAATACTCAGCGGCTATTGGGAATTTCAACGTCAGTCAAGAGAAGGACTACTACGTTCGCGCTTTCGACAATTCCGCGGACGAGATGGAATCTGTGTCCTCAGTCGTATACCTGAACGGAATCAACTACTTCCCAGATACACCATTGCTATATGACCCCGGAACAA
>JBHLOD010000150.1:0-4859 GCA_048940825.1 Promethearchaeota archaeon
GGTGTGAGAGCCTAGTTGAAGATTGAGTATGTTGATGCCCCAGGAGTGCGAAAGGAGAGCATAGACTATAGGGAGTACCAAGTCAGTCTCTCTAAATCAGCATCAAGAGAAAGCACCATGATTGTGTTGAGCACGGGACTTGGAAAGACCATCATAGCTGCATTGGTTGCTGCCAAGCGACTTTCTGATCACCCTGAGTCAAAGGTATTGTTTCTCGCACCCTCTCGTCCCCTCGTTGACCAGCAGGCCCGATTCTTGAGAAGGGTCTTGGACATAGACCCAGACTTGGTCGTCTGCATGACTGGCCAAGATCCCCCTGATTCGCGACCTCACATGTGGGCAGAATCCAGGATTCTCGTAATGACACCTCAAGCCTTACAGAATGACCTTGTCCAGAGAAGCTACAATCTTGGTCCAGTATCGTTGGTCGTGTACGACGAGGCGCATCGTGGTGTGGGAAACTATGCTTATACCTTCATAGCGGAACTTTACGAGAGGCAAGCTGAGAATCCATTATCACTTGGGTTGACAGCCTCACCCGGGCATCTGGCCGACCACATCAAGACCGTCTGCAAGAACCTTCGGTTGCATAGAATAGAGGTTCGTACCGAGCGAAGTCGAGATGTGCGCGACTACGTTGTTTCAGTAGCAACTGACATACACTATGTGACCCTGCCCTCAGAGGTCGAGGTCTTGAAAGACATCTTGTACAGTCTCCTAGAGGAATACAAGAAACCGATTCTGGACCACGGATTCTCATTGCCGAACAGTCGTCGTCTGAGCCGTAAAGAGATACTTCGTGTACAGCAACAGGTAAGGAGAGAGATTGGCTCATATACCAAGCCCCCTCGAGGTCTGTATTTGGTGATACGGAACCTAACAGCAGCTCTCCGAATTGTGCACCTTATTGAATTCATAGGTACACAGGGACTCACTCCCACATACCGCTACATTCAAGGAATCTACGAAGAGGTCCGAAACAAGAAGAGCTCAAAGGGCGTCAAGGACCTAGTTTCTAAGACAGAATTCAGACAGTTTGAAAGTCTGCTTCAAGCGTTGATAGAAAAGGGGCATCGTCACCCAAAGGCAGATGCCATTCTTGAGCTCGTCAACGAGCAACTATCCGTTGATCTTGACTCACGGATTCTTGTATTCACTAGGTTTCGCGACACGGCTGCTGAGGTCGTTCAGACTCTAGAGCAGTTGGAGCATGCAAGAGTCAGCCGTTTCGTGGGACAGAGTTCCAGAAGGATGGACAAGGGATTCAGTCAGAAGAAGCAGGTCGAAGTTCTAGAAGGGTTCCGAAATAACGAGTTCAATGTACTAGTGGCCACTCAGGTAGGAGAGGAGGGGCTTGACATTCCCGAATGCAACTTGGTAGTATTCTATGACTGCGTGCCCTCCGTGGTCCCCTACATACAGCGTCGTGGAAGGACCGGACGCCACAGTCCGGGACGTGTCGTGATATTTGTTGCCCGCAAGACGCACGACGAGTTCTATCATTGGAGCGTGATTAAGAAGTTGAAGAAGATGCCTTCTGCCCTCAAGGAGGCTGAGGAAGACTCAGATGAGAAACAGACCAGCCTCGAAGAGTTTGTGGAAGAAGATGTCGAGGAAGAACCTGCGACTCCAGCAGCACCACCAAGATTGGTGAAGCAAGATGACGAAACCATTCGTATGATTGTGGATTCTCGGGAGCTTCCGACGGCTGTACCACGGGAACTGACACGTCTTGATGTCGAGATCTCTGGTGAGAGCCTTGAGGTGGCGGACTACATAGTTTCCGAGGAGGTGGCAGTGGAGCGGAAGGAGTCTGATGACTTCGTTCAATCATTGATTGACGGTCGGCTTTTTGTGCAGCTGACTGCCCTGCGCTCAGCATATCGCCGTCCTGTATTGATTATAGAAGGGGAACAGCTCATTGGGCTTCGTGCTGTGAGCCCTGCGTCAATCTACGGTGCACTTGCCTCAATCGCCATCCGCATTCAAGTGCCAATCCTCTGGACAAGGAATGCCGAAGAAACCGCTAATGTGTTGTATCGGTTGGCGCACCTCGAACAGGTTGGAGCTAGGCGTCCACTACGGACACGAACCGGAGAAACAAGGGTAGGTGACGCTCAGACCTTGGAGTACATCATGTCTGGTTTTCCGGGAGTTGATACTGTAATCTCACGTGCACTCTTGACTGAGCTTGGATCTCTTGAGAAGGTGTTCTCGGCCGAGGAGAAGGACCTAAGGAAGGTCAAGGGTGTAGGACCCAAGATAGCAGGGAGGATAAAGCGCCTACTGACAACTGAGTATCCTTTCCATATTGATTCAGAGAAGTGAGCGAGTTCAGGAAACTAGTAGACCTTGGGGTTTTCACCTTTGCCGTCCAAGTATGCCTTCCTAAATGCATAGAACATCTCACGTGAAACATCACAGTACTTCTCGAAATCAGAGTCGTCTAGTAGAACCACACTGAGAATTCGTCGAAGTGCGATGTACACTCCGGGATCAATCTCTGGTATCTCTTTGAGAGTCTTTATCGCTCTCTCGCGGCCCTTTCTCCAGAGCTCGTCCTGTTCATGGAAGTGATCTGCGAGCTCTCTCATCGTCGCTTCATTGGGGATGGAGAATCCCATAGGTTTCAGCGTTCCTACCAGGTCAAGAGACCTCTCTATCTCAGCGGGAACACGTTCAGGAAGGTCGTCGAGGCTGCCTGTAGCAATGAAGATGGTTTCAGCTGTCGCTCGCCAAATCTTAGTCATTACATGGGAAGCGCCATTTCCAGCAGGAGCGTATCCATCCTGCTGAATCAGTCCACTCTTCTCTAACTCCTTCAGATGGTAACGCACAGTCTGTGGCTTCACATCTTTCTCAGACTCTTGCTCTTCCAGAAAGCTACAGAGCTCTGATGTTGACATTGGTCTGGCTCTAAGAGCATGGAGAATCTGTCTTCGGCTCTCATCGTTCAGTGCTCGGACTGCAGCCGCTACTTCCTCTTCACCGGCCAGTATCTTCACGGGGTCCAACAGACAGCCTCCAGCTCGTAATCAATGTAAGTCGTGGTATGTTGCGAGGTTTGAGATTCCCCCAACCTCATTCAATTCCCTCACTGACAGCTCTTTGCTGCCAGTGAAAGATGGTCCCTTTCGTTCCTTGCTGTTCTATGCTGGTACATAGATCCATTGACGCATGTCTTGTAGACATGGTACTCTCTTGATCAGTTTCTTCTTCAGGAGCTTTCTAAGTGCGTACCTAACAGTCCTTGGTGCGAAAGACACTTTGTCAAGGAGCTGCTTCGGAGTAACACCATTCTTACCGCTGGTGCGGAGAATGTCTAGCACAATCATCTGGCTCTTGGTGAGCTTCAGATCCTTAAGCTCCTCCTGTAGTTGTTCATTTGACATCATTGTAGTTTTCACCTACTTTCGTTCGTAAAGTTTGAAGCATGCAGAGTTCTCAGAACTTGCCTCAAACAACACCTTATTTGTACAAAACAAAGTATATTAATCTATCGCAGCATGGGACCGAGTGTCGCGGTCTAACACCGCGCCGCTTTTTGCTTTCCGTTCTATCTTCTTGACTCCCGACAAACTCTATAACAGAGTACATCATCGAAATGCTCGACATATCATGAAGAAGGCCGCTCTACTCGCCGCAGGCGAATCAACACGGATGATGCCTCTCTCAGCGAACGTGCCGAAGCACCTGCTGCCCGCAGCAGGGAAGCCGTTCATATTCCATACTCTAAATGCTCTCAGGGAAGCCGGCATCACAGAAACTCTAGTGGTGTACGGCTATCATGGGGAGAAGCTTAGAGAAGCCATTGACTCGGAAGACTGGGGGAAGATGAGCGTTTCATATGTTCTGCAGGAGGAGAGAAAGGGAACAGCTCACGCAGCAGGATATGTGAAGGACTTCGCAGGTGATGATTCCGTTCTCCTGATGAACGGTGATGTGATGACAGGACCTGGAACCTTCACGGGGTTGATTGATTATCACGAGAAGAATAGCTTCGAGCTGAGTCTCTCCGTGTTTCCAATTGACGATCCTTCCCCCTATGGTGTGGTAGCAGTAGAGGGTGGCAAGGCAACCAATCTCATCGAAAAGCCAACTGGGGTACAGATGGTCAGCAACTTGGTCAATGCAGGAGTGTATGCGGCTGGAGAGGCCCTCTGGGAGGCAATAGAGAAGACGGAGTTGTCACCTAGGAACGAGTATGAGATTACAGACTCAATAATGATGCTCATCAAGAAGGAGAATGTAGGCGTATTCACGATACCGTCTTGGTGGCTTGAGATTGGGCGGCCCTGGGACTTGCTAGAAGCTAACGAACGTGTAATGAGAGAAATGAAAGGACGGATCTCAGGACTGGTAGAAGATGGTGCAGTGCTCAAGGGCGAGGTCACAGTGAAAGCAGGAGCGATTGTAAAGAGCGGCGCCTATATTGAAGGCCCAGCGTATATTGGTGAAGGCTCAACAGTTGGACCCAACTGCTTCATTCGACCTTACACATGCCTCACAAGGAATGCGAAAGTCGGGAATGGATGCGAAGTCAAGAACTCATTGGTCATGGATGGTGCTAGTATTGGACACCTCTCATACGTTGGAGACTCGGTAATCGGAAGGAAGGTGAATTTCGGAGCGGGAACCATCACTGCCAATCTTCGTCATGATGATAGACCTGTGAGTGTGCGGGTTAAAGGGAAATCCGTCAGCTCGGGCCGAAGGAAATTGGGAGCAATAATCGGAGACAACGTCAAGACAGGAATAGGAACCCTTCTCGCACCCGGAGTGGTACTTCATCAAGATGCACGTACTGGAATCGGGGTGGTTGTTGAGAAGGACATTGGACCAGGGAAGCTTGTAAGGGT
>JBHLOD010000151.1:0-4857 GCA_048940825.1 Promethearchaeota archaeon
TGGAGCTGCCCCGATAGCACCGAACTTCACAACACCTAGTTTGAAAACATCATCTGACATTACTGTCCATCTCTTCACGAGTTGTTTGCGATTTTCGCCAAATGACGCGGAACATAACTGTTCCGGTTTTCATTGAGGGCGATTCAGTCACCTGCAGAGTCAGGGCTCTTAGAGTGGTAGTACGCAAGACCAGTTCCGCCAAGAAGGTCTGCGCCAACTAGTTCGCTTTCACAAGTAGCACAAGCGAACAGAATCTTCGGCTGATTGGAGGCAGTACCGCACTCTTCACATACTGGTTCAACGTCCAGGACGTTGAGGTCCGAAACTCTCATTGCTTTCTTGCATTGAACACATTTCACTTCAGTCAAATGATCCTCAATAACAGTTGGCGTCGTTTCTCGACAGATTGGGCAGTGGACTGTGTAGACCTTGTGTAGCTTCTGCGAGCCACATTCTGGACACACCAATGTAATGACGACATCTTCACCTCCACAATGGCGGCAGAGAACCCGACGTCCGTAAGTCTTGGGCACGAGAACTCCTGCATCTACCAAGTCGGTCAGGGTTCTCTGAGTTTCCTCTTCGTCTTGGCCAAAGTACTCGGCTGCGGCAGGATACTTCACTCTTCCCCTTAGAATATGCTGAGGAGCGAGGTGTCTCACTCTACCCTCATGCATGTCCTGGACAAGACGACTCACTGACGGCTTCTGCAACAGTTCAGGGCCTGATGATTCGCTGATGAGCGTGTTTATTCTCTTGAAAGCATGCTGGAGTTCCTTGTCCCAATCGACTGAGTCCATATCTATTTCCCGAACAAGACGACGGAGATTCCTCTCTACGACAGATGAGTCATCATCATCATCCAGCAGGAGGGCAATGCAATTTGGAGTTTGCAGATACGAGATCACGAGCCCACGTCTAAGTTTCGTGTAGCCTACTGGCGCTTCTTGATTGACACCATGACCCATGAAGATGCTCAATGCCTCCTCACTCTTCAAAGGGTCGTCCTCAGGAAAGGCTCTGCCCACCATAGGGCCTAGCGTGTCATCCCACCAGATTGAGAAGATGGCTTTGGGCATATGCAGACCTCTCTAGCAAACAATGCTGCGCTGTGCTCAGTTTACCGAGCCCTCTTATCAGCATTCGCTTTTGGGACCAGAAATTGGGCTACACGTTAGTCGTCCAGTAGCAAAGTATAAAACCGAGCCTCGAAGTTCGAGCGGGCACAGAGCGCAGTCGCAGTATTAGATGGAAGTCGACCCCATGATATCCATTCGTCACAGAAACACTATCACTATTGCTGTTCTAGCTTGGTTAGTGCTCTTGCCCATTCTTGGCGGGACTATTGGTGCCTACAATCATTCACAATCAAAAGACTATCTAGCTGCAGCTCCAACAATTGACAATCCGCCTGACATCACTTTTGAGAATGGTAGCCTGGGAGTATCAATAGAGTGGCATCCTGTCGACGCGAACCCGAAGAACTACACGATTACAAGGAACGGAACTGTCCACAGCGAGCAGTTGTGGTATGGATTCGAAATCGTTCTTTCCCTCAACCATCTATATAGCGACGGACTCGTGGACGAAACCGGTGAGATTCCTGCTGTCCACGTGTACACCTGCACTGTTTTCAACGAGAACAACGAGTCCGTTTCGGATACAGTACTCGTCTACGTGATTTGGGACGAGTCAGCACCAATCATACAGCAACCTGCAGACATCGAGTATGAAGAGGGCAGCTTCGGACATGGAATCCTGTGGAACATAACCGAAAGCAATCCTGACTACTACAACATAACTCGTACGTCCAGCGATTCTGCTAGCAACAACACTGTGATTGATGAAGGAATCTGGCTCTTCCCTGACATCTCGATTAGCGTAGACAACCTCAACGCAACTCATTGGTACATGTACCATCTATTCGTGAACGACACATTCGGGCGCAACGCCACAAGCTCTGTCAACGTCACTGTCGTCCCCGACCTGACCGATCCGGTGGTCACAGGACATGGAGATCTGTCCTTCGAGTTTGGCGAGGCCGGTCGTGAGATATCATGGTATGTCTATGATAGCAATCCTCAGAACTACACTGTAAATGTCACTATCGTCGATGAAGACACAGCCTATGGAAACTCATCAGACCCACTGTTGCATAGTCCACAGGACGTTGTGGAAGCAAGTTGGACCTTGGCAAACCCTGAGGGTGATAATGTCACATACTCCCTAGATAATGTCTTCCTTGGCAACTATACATTCAGAATAACACTGTTCGACGATTTTGGGCGCAACGCTACACACTCATTGAACGTGACCATCTACAAAGACGTCCGCGGGCCAACGATTGACTCTCCTGCTTCATTCTCATACGAGGAAGGCCACACAGGCTATTCATTGGAATGGTCTGCCGAAGACACCAATCCACTATCCTACAACCTTACGAGGAATGGAGAGCTAGTTCTCGAGGGGAACTGGCGAGGCGAGAATATCAGCATCGGAGTGGATGGTCTGTCAGTAGGAGCCCATCAGTACGAGGTCACTTTCACGGACTTCTTCAACCAGTCATCCTCAGCGATTGTCACTGTGACAGTGCTTGCAGATGCCGTGGCCCCAATTGTAGACCATGTACAGATAATCCAAGCATACTCCACAGCTACACAGAACAACATTAGTGTCCAGGCGTACGCGTGGGACCTCAACGGGATTCTGAATGTCACTGTTGAGTGGTACACTACTGACGAGTCATCAATCGAAGTAATAGACCTCACTTTGTTCGGCAATGACCTCTACGAGGCACACCTAGGGAGGTTCCAACACTCCGATCTAATCCACTATAGGGTAACTGCAAAGGACAACTCCTCAGTTCAGAATGAGTTTGCCACTGAATGGAAAGAGTTTGAAGTAACCCAAATTGCTGAAGAGGGATTGCCTCTCCTGGTGACGGTCCTAGTTGCAGTCTTGGGAGGGCTCTCGTCTCTGGTTGTGGCAGTTCTATACTTCAGGACACGAACTAAGTGAGTTGGTTGTCCCTCATCATTGTAAGTAATTTCGGCGGCAATCGATCTCTATTTGAGAGTGTCAATTCAAGGAGAATGCAGTCTTCTCGCGCTCGTATCTCTTCAAGGAACCCACCGCTTCGTTGTTGTATTGTCGCCAAGACTCTTCGTGTGTCAAGACAACGTCTAACCTCAGGTGCGAAGAGGCGTGAACAAAGCTCCATACTCGCAATCTCATCAATGACGATTATCCGATTCGACTCTCGAGCTCTGGCCAAGGCTGGGATTGCGACTCTTTCTATGTCCTCGACATTGACACCATACCTGCCGACCCTCGGACGACCTGTGATGTCCACATGCGCTAGGACACCACGATGGCCGGAGAGCGTCGTAATCTCGAAACCGACTCTTCGACTTCCTTCTCGTATCTCGCTTGACCAGAAGCCCTCAGCCTTCTCAACGCCCAGTTCATCAACAATCCTTCTGATTGTCGTGGTCTTCCCCATTCCTGGACGACTCGTGATGAGGATGTTCTTGCGTATTCTGAGCACCCCTGAGTGCCTTCTGTCGAGCTGGGATACAGCAGTCGGTAGCTTGCCAATGGTCTCTTTTCAGTGTGCTTTCATCTTGTACCATCGAGCGGCTTTGAATCTAGCGAGATTGTCCACTGCCCTGAGATCTTTCTCGTCTATGGGTTCTGCTTCAATGGAACCGTCCTTCACTGCCTGCTTGAACACTTTCTCTCCTCTTTCGGTGAGCAAAAGCAGCGTAGTCCACCCTTCATCAGAGCCGACATTGCCGCATGAGATGTCAGAGTTCTTGCAGTTCATGTCATGACAGTAGTCACATGAGCTAGAGGAGATATGTTCAAGATCTTTCACAGGCCATTCACTTGAGCCGGCCCCATGATTAGCTGTCAATTTGCCTCCAGCGATGGCAAATCTAGTGACGTCTTTGATGTCAATCCCTTCTTTCTTGAGAAACTCCACAAGGCCTGGATATTCATACGACTTTGTGCAGAATAGTCCCAGAGTTATCGCTTCCGCCTTGGCAACCGTCCTGATTATGCCCGAAGGCAGGGTCTCCATGTTGTGTACTGCGTCGATGTTGCAGGATGTGCCAACTACGGCTAGCTTCTTCAGACCTTCGTTCAATGCCTCTACGACACCGTCCACAATTGGAGCGTGAGTGTATATTGATCCAGCGGAGGATCTCACTTCTTCCGGTGTCCTCGCCAATTTCACAACAGGCATCCAAGGCTTGTCTTCTTTCCTTTGGACTATCACGGCTCCCTCGATTCGACCGCTCTTGAGCATGCTAGTCAGTAGTGCAGTCACTGCGCCTCCGTCCTGGCGCCCCTCTGCGGCGTCAGTGGCACGTGCCTTCCACGCCGATCTGACATTTCCAAGCAAGTGATCTCTATAGAAGTATGTTCGAGGACAGTTTGCATAGCAAATGCCGCATGCAGTGCACTTGCCTGTCAGCTCCGGAACGTAGATGCCGCTTGAGTAGTTTGCTGACAGTGCATCCACGGGGCAGTTCGAAACACATGCCCCGCACTCTGTGCATACCCCACTCTGGATGACTTCGCGTTCTAGTTTCTTGAACGCGAATCGTTTCGTATTCTCCTTTAGCCATTCCTGTATCTTTGCATAATTGTCTTCTAGGTGATTCGTCACTTCTGTCCAGCTCCGCACAAATCCAGAACACGCCTCGTTTTATTTTTACCCTCCTGAGGTCTTTAGGGAAAGTTATATCTAGCATTCCAAGCGGGCCAAAATCAGAAGAGGCTATCAGAGATGACGATTCCCTCCGAAACTGTACAACGTCTGATAGAGGCGAGCGAAGCGGGTGTCAATCC
>JBHLOD010000003.1:0-3127 GCA_048940825.1 Promethearchaeota archaeon
AACTGAGGAAGACCAAAACGGATGCTTATCGAGATTCCGAGTAACATCGATGAGAGATACCCTGTAGGGGTACGGGCGATGTTGGAGTCAAGAAGATACAGGGAAACTGCTGGATCTTGGCCTCTCAAGCCAGATACCATCATTGGGCCAGAGTTACGGTAGGCGAAGAGTTCCATCTGTCCAGGACAATCCACGAGAACGTAGTCACGCCCTAGTTCGAAGATCTCATCTCGCAAGTCACTCGAATGGCTCACGGCCATGTCCAATGAGGCCACCAGTGCTCCATTAGGACCTAGGTTGAATCTTCTCATCACCTCTCCATAGTTGACGTATTCACGGATATCAACGTCGCTGGTGTACGGCGGATCATCAACACCTGGATCAAGATTCACCACTGTTACACTCATCTCATCAGCAATCAACCACTTCTCAAGAGTAGAGGTGAGAAGCGACTTGCCAGAACCTGCTGTGCCAACCAAGAATACGTAGAACATGACCTCTGACCAACCTCACATCGTATCAAACCCTCTTTGAGTGCTTCGGTATACTTACAGTTGGCATGATGCGTGCTATGGCCCATTCACCCAATCACCATCCAAAGGTTCTCTCCTGTCACTTCTGCGCAAGTCTTATCAGCGATGCCAGCGGGACTTCAATCATGGAGCAGAATGAGGCACTCCAAAAACTGGCAGAAGCCATGGCCGGCGAGATATGCCTCGCGGAGAAGGATCCCGGAGCAATCATGAAACGCTGGCGGGAGCGTTTCCAAATTTCTCAGAAGCATCTGGCGAAGCATCTAGGAGTGTCTCCTTCCGTGATAAGCGACTATGAAAGCGGCAGAAGGAAATCACCACGTGTGGACACCATCAGAAGATTCGTCGAAGGTCTGATACAGATGGATGCAGTCAATGGCGGTAGGGTCGCGACTGCACTGGAGAAGCTGGTGGCCCCCGAGATTGCGTCCGACGCTATACTTGACATCCGAGACTTCGGACTTGCAGTACCAGCACGTCATCTCATTGACCGACTGGAATGCACGACACTCACACACAAGGACCTACTAGACCGTCCTATCTACGGATATACCGCGCTTGACAGTGTGAAAGCTATAGTGAGCCTAACACCCCAACAGCTACTTCGTCTGTATGGTGGGACTACTCAGAGAGCCGCTATTCTGACCAATGTCAAGACAGGAAAGACTCCGATGGTCGCCATAAAGACCAGCCAGATTGGAACATCGACTGCAATGAAGCCCGCAGTTGTGATACTCCAAGGGGTAGAGGAGCTTGATCCTCTAGCCGTTCGTATTGCAGACAGTATTCACCTGCCACTCTGCATTACAAATCTGAGCTCAGATGACCTCATCCGAGAGGTTCGATTATTCAATCCGCAGATGTGAGTTCTTAGAGGAGATATCAATGGATTTTGTAACGGAGGTCAACGACCCTATTCACGGTTTCATTGGATTGACGGAAATCGAGGCAAAAGTAGTCAATTCTGCACCCTATCAACGTCTACGAAGAATTAAGCAGCTATCTGGTGGTCATTTTGTATACCCCACTGCAGAACACACTAGATTCGGACACTGTATCGGCGCAATGCATCTCGCAGGTCTTACCGGCAGACGTCTACTAAAGTCTTTGAAACTGGGTAATCAAGCTCTTCAAGAGGTAAGAATCGCGGCTCTCTTGCATGATATGGGCCATGGACCATTCAGCCACGTCTTTGAAGAAACCCTCATAGAACGAAGAGGATGGAATCATGAAGATGTTACTGAGTGGATAATTCGCGAGAGCGAGGTAGGTGACCTGCTTGAAGATGCTGGAATATCAAAGGATAGAATAGCCAACTTGGTCCGCGGACGGCGTAAGAAGAAGACCGACAAGGTAGTCAGTTCAATCGTTGCTGGACAAGTAGATGCCGACAAGATGGACTATCTTATACGCGATTCGTTCTATTGCGGGGTGAATTATGGACTCGTGGACATTCACCGGCTGATCAACAGTCTAGAGGTATCTGATGACCTAACGCTTGAGTTCGATTTGGCTGCCCGTGGCGCCCTCGAGGCCTTTCTAGTTGCTAGGTATGAGATGTTTCTCAATGTGTACTATCACAAGACGGTACGAAGCGTTGAAGTCATGCTCATCAAACTGATGAATGCTGCAGACACTGTGCTAGGACTGACAAGCTTCTCAACTCCGGAGGAGTTTCTGGCGCTTGATGACATGTCACTCATATCTCGAATCAGAAGAATCAACCCCTCAGAATCAGAGTCTGCTCGAGAGGCCGTCACTATGGTGAATATGTTGGACTCTCGTACTCTCTACAAGTCTGTTTTTGAGAAAGTATTACACACGGAGGACCGCTTCGTTTCTAGGATTCTAACTAAGCGCAAGGTCAGGGAGAGCATCCAAGAGGAGATAGCAGCAAGCGCGGGAGTACAGCCAGACGAGGTCATTGTGGATGTTCCTACTCTCCCTTCTGTCCCTTACAACCCACACCAGCTAAACCCAATGGAAATCAAGATATTTGAGAGGTTTGAAGGCAAGAAGATACCTCACAATCTGTCAGAGTATTCAAACATCGCCGAGATGATGAAGGTGTATCTTGATGTCATCAGAGTATACACATTCGATCGCCACAGAACCAAGGTAGGTCTTGCGGCAAGAAAGATCTTTGAAGAGCTGCCTGACGCTGCCCTGATACACATGTGACCTTGCAGGCGGAGCCCATTGTGGAGATTATATAGTAAGGTCAGAAGTTCTACTTTGGACCATCAGTCAGGTCCGGAGCCGGATTATTGACCGACGAGCTGACGGAAACACTGCAAAACATCAAGGTGATTGCAGGCGTTGAGAATGTAGTCCTAATTCAGAAGGATGGACTTCCAGTTGCAAGTGCAGGAGTGTGGTTCAGCAAAGAAGAGGTATTTGCAGTTGCATCTTCAACCTGCGCGATATATGGAGTTGCAAAACTCATCCACGGTGAGTTCAAGTATCTACTGATGGAGTCCGAAACGTCCAAAGTCTTCCTAGCCTCTCTTCCAAACAATCCCGACTACTTTCTCACAATAACAACGGCACCTAGAGTGAACCTGGCTGCCCTATTCATAGAGATGAAAGACAGC
>JBHLOD010000003.1:3227-20658 GCA_048940825.1 Promethearchaeota archaeon
ATCCCGACTACTTTCTCACAATAACAACGGCACCTAGAGTGAACCTGGCTGCCCTATTCATAGAGATGAAAGACAGCCTTTCCCGCCTGGCATTCTTATTACGTCAGCACATCGATGGCAGACTGCCGCCTCTGCGTTCCTACAGCACGGATGAAACAAGTCAGGTACTAAGAGGCTTCTCTGTTTCAGAGGGGCAGAGCTCCTCCTATTCTACCTCCAGATCAATCATCTCTCTGGATCGCTCACAAGCCCTGACACTAAGGGCATTGCTAAGACAGATTCACGACAGCATTCCTGAAATCAAATCGGTCTTTCTGTCTCTTAGTGGAGGGGTTCGAGTTTCTCTTGAGGGGTTCACAAACGATAGACTTGCCGCGATGTCGTTTGCGCTTCATGATGCATCCGAGCGAGTCGTCAGAACTCTGAGGAACAGCTCTCTCCAGACTGTTCTCTGTGAGGCAGGAGGCATTAGGCATTTCACCTATGCAGTACCTAATGGTGTGTTTAGCATGTGGGTGAACCGAGAGGGCCAGAAACTCGGATTGATGAGATTGTTGCTGAAACACTACATCGACGAGATCAAGCGAGTCCTATATGCCGCAGAAGGAGTGAAGCCTGCCGTACCTGATGATCTGAAGGAATTGCTTCTGGCAGGGGGCACCGAAAATGGAATCATTATGGCGAGGCGAGAGTCATGACTTACTCAGTAATGCGCATGATTGAATTGATGGGGGACGACTTTCCACTTCTCTTGAACTCAGTCCTCAACCGAATCCCGATTCTTGTCACAGGCCAAGACGTCGAGTTGGTGGATGACATCTCTGAGAGCCTTACGATGCTCTGCCCTCATCACCATAAGCTAGTGTTCTGGCGTGATTTCACATCTGAAGGGGAACTCCTCTCTGTATGGGAAGAGGAAAAGCACAATCACGAAGTAAGTAGGACTGTGGTATGTGGTCTTTCTTCCAATCTCAGACTAGCTATCGAACGCATAACACGTTTCACGAGCTGGATTCTGGCAATACCAATCGGGGCCAGTGTACTCGGCATTCATGTTGATGAAGAGCTTATGCAGACAGTCATTCATCGCGTGCTTCAACACACTCAGGACTGTGGAATCCTCAGAGTCACCTCGCCATCATCAATCAGCTTCTCTCTTGTCGAGCCCTGTGTCAGCAGTCTGGAAGTGGAGAAGAGGATTGTTAGCAAGATCCTCACTAGGAAAAGACAATCATTGGAGAGAATTCGAAGACTCCTCAGAAAATCACTCCGTGGTCTAGACGTGTCGAAGCACATCATGAACGCAATCCTGAAACTGGACGACGAGTCAGAGAAGCTGACTCACGACGTGTTTGATGAGGAGGTGAATAACTACGTTCATGCAGCTAGAAGGGCTGTCACACTTCTCTCAAGGATTCGTCTGGCACGTGAACTAGGCGCTTCCACCACGCTCACTGAGAGGAATCTCTACGAGGCAATTGGATGGGAGGGCGGAAATATGACAGACTTGATTCGATTCATTCGGGCTGAATGGCATGAGGACTTCTCCGACTGTGTGAAATCCGGCACTCTATCTGGACTCGGAGCGTGGGTCGACAGTATGTGGGGGGCCTGAGTAGGAGGAAGAAGGGGTGATTATAGACTATGGTACAAGGACAGTTGGTCTGAAGATAGTGTTCTTCGGACCCGCAATGAGTGGGAAGACTACGGCAATTAGGTGGCTCTTCATGAGTCTAGACTACGCGGACAAGCTTACATCTATCGAAAACACCGTCGGCAGAACCATGTTCTGCGATTTCGGCACAATCCCCTTTCCCATAGGAAGCACTTGGACAATCAATGCACATGTCTGGTCCGCGACCGGTCAAGACTTCTATAGGTCAACCAGGGAGGTAGTGCTAGTTGGTGCTGACGGAGTCATCTTCATGGTTGATTCTCAAGGACACCTACTCGATGAAAATCTGGCCAGCTGGAATGAGCTTATGACCTTGGTTGCTGAAGAAGAGAGGCCCCTCCCGGTCGTGGTCTGTCTCAACAAGCAAGATCTTCCTGGGGCTGTTCAAGAAGAGCGTGTAAGGTCACATTTGAAGCTACCCTACTCCGTGCCCATCTTCAAGAGCATTGCCAAAGACGGATTCAACATACTTGAGGCCTTTCAGCATCTCTTTCGAGATGCCATGCGTGCCAGTGTTCTTGCTCAGCCTCTCTCTTGAGAGATGTATTCAACTGCAAGAAACCCTCCCCTCAACGAACGATTTATACGAGCCTCGTGCGACTGCCGCTACAGCCTTAGATTCCATTGAGGACCAATTGCTAATCTACATGCCAATACGAGGAGTCATACTTGAACTCAGTACACAGCGAAACGCGATTCGTTTTTGTAACAGGAGGGGTGCTCTCCGGAATCGGAAAGGGCGTCACAACAGCCTCAATTGCCAAGTTGATGCAGTTTCGTGGCTACAGTGTTTCCATAATCAAGATTGATCCCTACCTCAACATCGACCCGGGAACACTCAATCCGATCGAACACGGTGAAGTCTTTGTCACGGACCAAACGTGGACATTCAAGCCAGCTGAAGGCTTTGAGTTCAAGATATCTGAGATTGATTTGGACTTCGGAACTTATGAGCGATTCACAGGCATGGAGGTCCATCCTTCTCAGAATATCACCTCCGGTCAAATCTACACGTCAGTAATCTTGGGGGAACGGAAAGGAAGCTTCCTCGGTCGAACCGTCCAGATAATCCCTCATATCACTGACAGAATCAAGAAACGAATATGGGATGTGGTAGAGAAGCAACAGCCTGACGTACTGCTGGTTGAGATTGGAGGAACAGTTGGCGACATCGAAGCAATGCCCTTTCTCGAAGCAGTCAGACAAATGATACGTGAGATGGGTAGAGAGAGGGCGGCACTCGTACACGTTACCCTTGTCCCCTACCTGCAATCAGTTGGTGAGTTCAAGACGAAACCAACACAACACAGTGTCAGGACTCTACAGGGCCTCGGTCTGCAGCCCTACGTCATGATCTGCAGGGCTGACGAGGAACTCTCAGACTCTGCAAAGCAGAAGATCGCCCTCTTCTGCAACGTTCCCGAAGAACGTGTGATATCGAATCCCGATATTCCAGTCATCTATCGACTTCCTCTCTCATTCGAGGAACAGAGTCTCGGAAACATACTCACGAAACATCTAGGACTGGAACAGCGAACTCCTGAAACGAAAGACTGGCGTAAGATGGTGGATTCATTCGAAAACCTCTCAAAGACCGTCGTAATTGCCATGCCGGGCAAGTACACGACTCTCAGTGATTCATACAAGAGTATCAATGAGGCCCTTTCTCATGCAGGGGCCGCTTGTGGAGCAGAAGTAGAGATTAAGTGGATTCGAACTGAGGAACGTTGTGATAGGGAGAGTATACAAGAAGACATGAGGGATGTCGACGGCGTACTTCTGACACCCGGTTTCGGCGAACGAGGCGTCGAGGGCATGATTTGTGCTGCTGCAGTAACATTCGACATGAAGATTCCCATGCTAGGAATATGCTATGGTGCCCAGCTTGGCACGGTCGCATTTGCGCGAAACATTATGGAGTGGGATGGAGCCCACACTACGGAGGTTGATGCTGACAGTCTCTATCCCGTTGTGGATTTAATGGATGGCCAGAAGCTGACAACGGACAAGGGCGGAACAATGCGCCTTGGTGGCCATGAAGTCAAACTCGTTGAGGGAACACGACTTCACAGAACCTATGGAGAAGACCAAGTCAGGGAGAGATTCAGGCATAGATTCCATCTGATCGACCGGTACGTTGGTAAAATGAAGGAGCAAGGACTGATTATCTCCGCATATGATTCGACAGGCGAGATAATCAATGCAATCGAGTTAGTCGAGCATCCTTTCTGGATTGGAGTTCAATTTCATCCCGAGTTCAAATCGCGTCCTGATGCCCCACACCCACTCTACTTGGGCCTTATTAGAGCAGCTCTCGAATACAAGGAATTGAGAGGGAAAAAGTAGTGGAACGGAACCTCGACTCGATGCTTGCCATTCTAGTTGAGGAGATAGAGAAGATTGAGAGCACCCGAAGGAGATTCGGGTCCGCCTTGAATCAGATAAAGGGAGACCTTAATCTCGGCAAGTTTCCTGCCCTCGCACCAGATGCCGTAGAAACGACATTTTCGAAGAAAATCGAACCCATTGGACTGTCGGGCTTGAGGATTGCCGGTATAGATGGAGGATTAGTAAGACGACGTTTCAGGTCCATGGATTTAGTGCTAACGCGAGGAATTGCTGTCGTCTTTCACTTCGGACCGGAAGAGGGGCCGCGTGTTGATTTCTTCCCAAGTGCATTTCCTGAACCCAGAATCAAGCCGGTCATGCTGACCCTCTCAGGACCCGAATTGGACCAACTGGCATCACTGGAACGGGTTGAAGCGGAGCTTAGAGTGGCGCTGTCGGTTCTTGATGAGGTTCATGTCGATGTCATTCTTGTAGACGGTTCGCTGTTCCACCATCCAAAAGACCGTCCTCAGATTGGCACCCTAGCTTATGAGAAGTTCCAAGAAGTGACAGCACTGTATAGACTGCTCTACAATCGAACGATGAAGAAGAACGTAGTCCTTGCTGGCATAGTGAAGGACAGTCGTTCAACGCGCCTGGTGAACACCTTGGGCGACATACTCCCACATGTCATGAGGAAACCCTCCGTTTTTGAGATGCTACAGGGGGTCGACTATCGTTGGCTACTCAGAATCTCGAGAGACTGCGATTTGCTTGACACATTTCTAGAAGAGGGAGAACGAACCTATGCATTCAGGTACTCGGCAGAACTCCCACAGGACTCGAACGCGACTTCGGATGACATGTCTTCGTGGGCCTCCTCAATCTGGGTCACCTATCTGAAGACGGCGCGGGACGACCTGCCACTCAGAATAGAAGTCCTCGTGGACGAAGCCAATGGAATAAGACAACTCGAAAGAGCACTCTCCGTGATACTACCACTGTCTTGGCAGCACCCAGAGTATGGTGTTCCGACTCCAATCTTGGAGGCTGACGCCCGTGCAAGAATCACTAGCAACGAAACACAGATGGTTATCGATAGACTGATGGCATTGTCGGGTTTGACTTACGCCATACTTGAGAGAAGACGTTCTAGGAATCCGTTTGGAGGCTAGTGTGTTGAACGAGAAGAAGCCCTATGCTAAAATTGGAACTGTCATCTGCGAACATGACTCACCTAACGTCATGAGCTTCTCCTTTGTCGTCGAAGGCGATGTTCAGGATCTCGTTGTTCGAAGAGGCGAGTTTGTCATTGTGGACACCAAGAACGGCACAGTCATAGCAAGAGTTCAGAATCTTGTCAGAGTGAATCGCTACTATCAACATGCTGAGGCCGTGAGAGAATACCAATCAAGGGGTGAGCCTTTGCGTTCGATGTTCCCCACGGACCGATGGCAATATACCGTTGCAAAGGTACAAGTGTTAGGACTCTGGTTTGAAGACAAACCCCTACGGCCGTATTTTGCAGTTTCTCCAGGTGCACAGGTTCGAAAAGTGAAAGAGGACATTCTTGCAGCCTTCCTGAAACTCGACCGTGAGGAAGGACTCACACTTGGCAAGTTGGCTCACCATGAGCTGGAGTTTAGTCCGTCAATTGACCGACTACTCTCCAAACACCTCGCAATCCTGGCCATGAGTGGCGCCGGCAAGTCCTATTTCGTGTCCGTTCTACTAGAAGAGATGCTAATGCGCAAGAAGGAACAGGGCAGATTGGCCATAATCGTTGTTGATGTGCATGGAGAGTATACGTACCTCAAGAACCTAACTCCGAATGCACTAGACATTCAGGATGGAAGTATCGACGTAGAGCACATTCGTGCATCCCATATTCAAATACCTGTCAAATCCTTGGCTGCAGAGGCAATAGGCGCACTTGTTGCAGACATGAGTGCAGTTCAAGTTAGAGACCTGAGAAGAGCAATCGCCGAGATGCGCAAAACGAAACAAGATGGTTATACGCTCAATGACATCATAGACCACGTTAGAAATGATGAAACTATAAGTAAGAACACGCGAGAGGCGCTTGTTGGCTGGCTCATCAATTTGGAAGACACAGGTCTATTTGGCCGAGAGGCGTTGCCAGATATCCCCAGCACAGTGAAACCAGGGAAACTCACACTAATCGACCTGAGTGACTTCATAAGTCTCAAGAAGAAACAGATTGTTGTTTCCCACCTGGTCAATGAACTCCTTCACCTGCGACGCCGAGGGACAATTCCCCCGTTCCTGCTGGTCCTTGAAGAGGCTCACCAGTTCTGCCCTGAGAGCCGCCATGAACTTGCTCTTCCGAAGAGTCGTCTCGAAACAATTGCTAGGGAGGGGCGCAAGTTCTTTGCGCTACTCTGCTTGATATCCCAAAGACCGGTGAAACTGTCGACCACTGTTCTAAGCCAGTGTAGCAATCAGGCCATTCTACGGGCTACTAATCCTTACGACCTAGAGCATATTGGTCGCAGCAGTGAAGGCATCGATCGAGAAGCCCTAGATACGATAACCACCCTGGAGGTAGGTGAAGCACTCTTTGTAGGAGAAACAGTTTCCGTTCCTACCTTCGTAAAGATACGCAAAAGACACTTCGAACCCACCGGAACCGTTCAAGACCTATCACAGGCCATGAAGAAGGCAGACAAGTAGCTCAGCATCAACAGTCCGAAACACGGAACCTCTCGCAATAACAGTCAAAAAGAAAGTACACTAGCTACCTCCTGTAATCAAACCGAAGAATTCGAGGGTATGAGTCGATGTCGGAAGACAACCTAGCAGAAATCAAGAAACTCATTGACAGTATGCAGTCAGGGCTAGTGGAACTCTTCGATCAGCTTCGCGAACTAAGACGTCTACTGGGGTCTACTGATGAACTTCCTGCATCTGACTCGCTCATATCCCCCTCACTGTTCTCCGAGGTTTCGTCATCCGAGCCAACCGAAGCCACAGTAGGAGATGCAGACACAAATCAGGACGAGTCCCTGCCAAACTCTGGAAGTTCAATCGTAGTAGATGAAACAGTATCTCTTGTTCTTGACCCCATTACCAATGAACTCCAGACGAGCGATGCACCAGCTGATGTCATTGCTGGATATGTTCAGGCAGCAAAGGACTTCCTGATAAAGGAGGGGCCCTCAAACAACAAGGTAGCCCACGACATGGACGTCGTTTTGAAGTTCCTCCATGCAAGAGGATCAAAAGGGATTCGTTCCGAAGAACGCGATAACATTCTCAAGAGAATCAGGAGATGGAAAATTCACCTATCTGCATATGGTGAAAGCTAGTTTCTCCGAAAGCGGAATTAACTACTGACCTTTTGCTCTCTACTGGAATAGGAAAGGCCATCCGGCATCCCGGATGAAACCAAGAATTAGTCGGCTACTCCAAATCGATGATGATTCTCTTGACTTTGGTCCAAGAGATCTTCTTCAGACCATGCTGTCCAGGCTCGTAGCGGCAGTCCAACAGTTTTGATTCATGCAGAATCTTAATCTGGGCACTGGCATTCGCCTCTGTTCCGCCGAGGTGTCGTGCCACTCGTGTAACATCCTTCTCTTCTTGAAGAAGGAGCTGCAGAATCTTTAGTCTAGTTCCAGAAGAAAGTGCTCGTCCAATCTTTAGTATAGTGTCATTGTCGCTGATTTGTAGTGTTTCTGACAGTTCTAACACCTCGCATGTGTGTCAACTGTTGCTCAAGCATATCTTTATTATACTTGTTGTTTGGGGATGTCTTTCTGCCTAGTGCACTTCTGTAGAGATGTCAATCCTTATAGCCAAAACACCGAATTCGCATCTGAGTGCTGAGCCCATGGGCGATGAACACGAGTTCATAGTTGGATTCGACATTTTACCAAGCCAAAGCGCCAAATCGAAGAGAAGTCCGAAGTTCGCATGTGTGACCATGCACGATGGATTAGTCCTGAGTGAATATCCTGAAATCTCGCGAGGAGCACTTCTCAAGATTGTTCGAGAAATCCGGCCGAAGTGGTTCTGTACTGACAACATATTTGAAATCGTTCCCGACAGTAAATCCCTATTTCGATTAGTGGATCGAATTCCTTCAGAAACACGAGTCGTCCAAGTTACTGGCATACCACCACATCAGGTGTCTCTGAAAAGACTTGCAAAGAAACATGGACTACACGCACGCGGAAGACTCGGACCTCTTGAGTCCGCAAAGATTGCAGCTAAGCTAGCATCATTAGGCGTCGGACACAGCCTCGAGTGCTTTGGGGAACAGACAGAGATTAAGGTCACACGTGGTAGGAAACCAGGACGTGGCGGTCAGAGCGCGAATCGTTTCAGACGGAAGGTGCATTCTCAGATTCAACAGATGACACGCTTCATCGAGGAACAAATCAAGACTTCGGATATCGAATACGAACTGGATGTTCGAAAGTCCGATTTTGGGTATGCTAGTGCGCGCATTGTTGCATATGCTCCCCTACCCACAATTCGCGGACTTGTAGAGCCGAAACGCGGCGGAGACTTCAACATCATAATATCCCCCGTGAGAAAGACCGTCGAGTTTCTCCCTTTGGAGCCCAAACCAGCGCCAAGATCAGCTCGTCCTAGATACTTCATCCTGGGAATAGATCCAGGCTCTACTGCTGCTATCTGTCTATTGACCCTAGGAGGGAGAGTCCATCTTCTGAACAGTGGCAAATCTCTAACTAGGACGGACATGATAAGACAGGTCTATGAGAATGGCATCCCAGTAATGGTTGCCACCGATGTAAGACCAGTTCCTCATTTTGTGAAGAAGATAGCAAGCACCGTGAATGCAGAATTGTTTGTGCCAAAGAGGGAGATCTCTGTTGCTGACAAACAAGAGCTCGCAAGAGAGTTCTCCGAAGGCACGCGAATCAAGAACGCCCATGAGCGTGATGCTTTGACGGCTGCAGTGTACGCGTTTAGAAGCATTCAGTCAAAGTTACAGCAGATTGACAAGAAGATACACGAGGAACAGATTCCAGTAGACAGAAACCAGCTAAAAGCTTTGGTAATCAAGGGCATGCCTTTGAAGGAAGCCATGAACAGCCTACTCCATGAGGATTCAGAAGAAGCCGACATAGCCCCAGAACCCGTACCAACTGAAGAACCTCTCACCCAAGAACGTTATGATGCTCTTCTTGGAAGGTATAGAGATGCCCAGGCAGAAAATGCAGTACTACAAGAGAAGATCGAGGACCTCACTCGTTTTGTAGAGTTTCTGCGCTTCAGAGAGAGCGAGATGCTTGAGAGTCTGGAGATTGTGAATAGTAAGAACTACTGGAAGGTCAAACGAGACCGTGAGGTAGCAAAGAAAGAGAAAGAACTGAGTTACACAAGAAGAGAGAGTCAGGAACTTCAGAAGACCTTAGAAGCTTTAAGGAAGCGGCTCGAGCTCCTGAGGGGAGTCAAGCGCCTTGAGATTCGAGGTGACATGCTTGCTGTGAAGCTAATTCCACACTTCACAAGGGAGAGCATTGAAGAATACATTCAGAAGGTAGGTCTCAAGGGAGGCGACATTGTGCTCTTTGAAGACGCAAGCGGAGGCGGTCCGCAGACTGCGGGACTGTTAGTCGAGAAGGAGATACGCGCTGTGATTGTTGACACGCCGCTTTCACATCTCTCTGAGGAAGAATTGACTCAGGCCACTATACCTGTGATAAGTGCCGAGAAAGTGGAACTACAGAGAATCGATGAGTTTGCCTTCATAAGCCGAAAGAAGTTCGAGCAGCAGCTTCAAAGATTCATCAAAGACGTTCGTGAACGGGCACGTCGCAAGGGTGAAGACGAGCTCGTTGAGCTAGTCGAACGCTACCGTCGGGAGATAGAACGGTGAGCCAGAAAGGAACTTCCAGACTGTCAAAGTGGCGTCATGTAGGAATTTGAATCCAGAGTATGTTGTTCCCACGCAAGAGAAGTTGGCCATACTTGGCCTTGGTTTCGTTGTTCTCAAGTTCTTCCGCGTCAGTAAGTGTAAGGTTCATGTACATATCACATCTCGTCAAACGACCACGGAAGGTTCTCTGGTCCTTTAACTTGATTGAGATAACGTCGTTGAGAACTGCTTCTAGGGCTTTGATGGGCATATTCTGCGACACGAGCCTCGCCTCAACTCAGGGCCAGTTGTGTGCATTATAAAGTCTTTGCTGGAATAGAGGCAGAACCCCTCACTCGTCAACGTTAAGTGTGGACTGGACTCCTAATCACACGGAAACAGGTCAAAATGCCTCTGATTTGTCTGGGTCTTGAAGGAACTGCGCACTCTTTTGGTGCTGGGATTGTGTCTAGTGACGGATCCGTACTGTCCAATGTCTGGGACATGTTCTCGCCACCAGAGGGTGGAATCCATCCCCGCGAAGCTAGCCGTCATCATTCTGACGTAGGACCTACGGTAATTCGAAGCGCATTGGAGAGAGCAGGAATTAGCCCCCAAGAAATCAATCTGATAGCATTCTCCAGAGGCCCGGGTCTCGGACCCTGTCTAAGAACTACAGCAACAATTGCACGCACATTGTCCCTCAGGCTATCTGTACCTCTGATTGGAGTAAACCACTGCATTGCTCACATAGAGATTGGGAGTCTTGAGTCTGCCTTTCAGGACCCCGTGACCGTGTATGTTTCAGGAGGGAATACTCAGATAATCGCCTATGCTGGGAAACGTTACCGCACTTTCGGTGAAACACTCGACATCGCTGTCGGGAATATGCTTGATTCGTTTGGCCGAGCAGTAGGCATGCGCTTTCCTGCAGGTTCTGAGATTGAACGGAAGGCACAGAAGGCATCCATTTACCATCAGCTTCCCTATTCCGTGAAAGGAATGGACCTAAGCTATTCCGGGATGTTGACTGCAGCGAGGAAACTACATTCCGAGGGAACGCCTCTCTCAGAGATTTGCTTCAGTCTTCAGGAAACCGCTTTCGGAATGCTTGCTGAGATCGCAGAGCGGGCCATTGCACACACTAAGAAAAGGGAACTTCTTCTGACTGGAGGGGTCGCCCGTAACGACCGACTCACAGACATTCTGAAAGGAGTGGCCGGTAGGCACGATGCCCTGTTTCACAGGGTGTCCCCACCCCTTGCTGGCGATCAAGGTGCAATGATTGCTTGGACTGGACTGGTACAATATGGAGCTGGGGACACACTCAAGGTTTCCGACTCTCATGTCCTGCCAAAATGGCGTACTGATGAACAAGACGTAGTCTGGAGGGAAGTCGATGACTGAGCAGCTTACGCTTGGCGCGGAGTCCATAATCTTCAGACTTGAACAATGGGATCGAGATCTCATCCTCAAACATCGCCCGCCAAAGCCGTACCTGCTGAAGACGATTGACGATTTACTTAGACTGTCCAGAACGAATAGAGAGTGCAAGATGTTGACTGTGGCACGGAGTCTAGGTGTTCCCACGCCATCAGTGCTATGGATTGACAAGAAACAACACACAATTGTCATGGATTTCATTGATGGAAAGCAGCTGAAGCAACTTGTGAGCGAGGTTTCTGAGCGTGAGCTGCGCCAGCTATGTGAGGAGTTTGGACGATTAATCGGCCTTCTTCACAATGGCGGAGTTGTCCATGGAGACCCGACCACAAGCAACGTGATTGTTGACAAACAGTCCAAAATGTGGCTGATTGACTTTGGACTGGCAGAGATGAACGCTACCGTAGAGATGAAGGGCGTGGACATACACTTGATGCGTCGTGCTTTTGAAACCACTCACTGGGACCTCGAAGACATCATGCTGGAATCTTCATTGGTCGGCTATAGACGGACGATGACGGAGGAAACAGAGGAGGTCTTGTCAAGGGCCGATGAGATTCGCACACGGGGTCGATACCATTGATGCGGTGACGTAGAAGAACGCGACAGAAGACAATCTTTATATCGAAAACCATTGGCGATGGGGCAGACCCGGTATTTTGGGGCTATTACACCTTAGAGGTATTCTCAATGGCCAGAATGCACACTAGACGAAAGGGCCAGTCTGGAAGTAGACGACCTTCCACTCTACGCGTACCTGAATGGATTGACAAGGAAAAGAACGCTGAGTGGGTGGAGAACAAGGTAGTTGAGCTTGCAAAGGCAGGTAACTCTCCTTCAATGATAGGAATGATTCTCCGAGACCAGTATGGTGTGCCATTGGTGAAGGTCCTCACAGGAAAGAGCGTAATGAACCTCATCCAAGAGCATGGACTGGAGCGACAAGTCCCAGAAGACCTACGCAACATGATTGCCAAGGCCGTCAGAATAAGAAGACACCTTGAGGAAAACAAGAAGGACTTTGTTTCAAAGCGAGGGCTTCAGCTTGTTGAGAGCAAGATCCATAGACTGTCGAAGTACTACAGAAGGAAGCACGTTTTACCCGCCGATTGGAAGTACAGTCCTGACCAAGCGGCTGTTCTCTTGAGGTAGCTTTATCATCAAGAGCACGACTTAGACCCCCGAGATGAGTGGAAAAAGGGGAAAGACTCTCAGTTTCAAGACCATCACAAATCAGCAGGATAGTCTGACCATCGACAAACGGAAGCATTTCCTTGTAGCTAGTTCTACACTGCCCGAGGCCACTATGTCGGCCTCGTTGATATGCAGATCGATTCTGAGGTCGGGTGGGCTTTTCCATTTGACCTTCTTAGAACCTATCATGACTGTTGAGGAAGTCAATGCTCTCCGAGAAACACACTCAAAATCCACAGTTATTCTGATTGGGGTCGACGTACTAGGAAAGAAGCGTGTGAAAAAGGGAATCGGCTATCCAATCCTTGTCGGCGGCACTCATGATTCTGATCAGGCTGAATCACTGCAAATTGGTGATGATCACACCATTTCAGCAGCCACCTACGTCATTGCCAAGGAGAATCTGTCTGCCACGTCCCAAGAACTGCAGTTAGCAGCCGCAGCAACACTGGCCAGCAACTTCTCATGGAGCAAGGGATTTGACGTCCTAGCCCAGTTGAAAGGTGCTGCAAAGTCTCTTGTTTCATCAGCACAGAAAGAGAAACTCATAGAGGAGCATAGAGGTTATAGAATCTTCGGAGCGAACTTCATTCCTCTCAACGAGGTCCTTGAATACAGTGTCCGTCCATACTTGCAGGGCTGGAGCGGCAGGCATGAGAATTGTGAGCAAACACTGGAAGAGGCCGACGTCCCGTTCCCGAAGCTTCGAATGCCTATAAGCTCACTCACAAACCAAGAGGCGAAGAGGCTGAATGGTATTCTCCTCCCTAACCTCGACACTGATACAACTCACTACATACTGGGCCAAGACTTCTCGCTCGTTCAAGAACGGAAGGAGAGCCCAATGCGACTGATTTCTGGAATAAGATCTATAGCTGAGATTGCTTTGATTCTCCAAGAAATCGGCACTTCTTCTGCAGTATACATGGGTGACCGCGCACAACAGCTACAGAGCTTCTTGAACTCCTACACAACCTACACAAGAGAACTGATCAGGGCCTTTGAAGGACTCCGCACGTCATTAGAGAGTGAGATTCTCGAGATTAGAGAATCACTGGCCGTCATTCAAACAGGAGAAGGCAAGAGAAAGATGCTCGGTGATATGGCCCGCATCGTTCTGGAAACAGACCTTGTTTCAGCCGACGTTGTCATGGTCTTCACAGAGGGGGAGGGGATAGGTGTAACTTGGAAGCCCGGCGTTGTTCATCTACAGAGTCTACTTCGCATC
Source organism: Promethearchaeota archaeon (assembly GCA_048940825.1). GTDB lineage: Archaea > Asgardarchaeota > Thorarchaeia > Thorarchaeales > Thorarchaeaceae > SMTZ1-83. Next base: position 16,947 of record JBHLOD010000003.1, read on the forward strand.
ATGAAAGAAAAGGAAATTCACCCTACCACTGCTTCCACAAATTCGATTCTGATAGAGGACACATCTGAGAAGACACGAAGCAACATCCAAAAGACCCTCCTTGAGCTATGATGGGGCAACGCGAGATGCTTGTTAGAATAGAACTTCAACTTCAATCGACGAAAGATGCAGCAGAAGTGGCACAGGCGATATCTCCAGACAACCTCCCCCTGCCGAAGGGTCTTACAGTCAACACAGACCACAAAAGAAACATGTTGTCCATCCAAATCGGCTGTTCCAGGGAGCTGAAGAGTCTTGGAGCAACCATTGAGGACATAATGAGCGCCATTGATCTCTCTTTGAGGACAATTCAGGTTGTAGACTAGATAGAGTGAAGTGCCATATGGCCGTACTAACTGGAAGATGGACTCTGGGTGCCGTTCTGAAGCAACAAGTCCTCGTATATGGCATTGGCCTTTGCCCGCGCTTGGTCTGCCATCTTCTTCGTGATGAACCCCCTCTGAACAGCCCGTTTCAACAAGTGCTGGTCGATGACACGAATCTCTTCTCCCTCGTCCGAGGGTGTTCTTATCACGTCAATCTCCAAGTCAATATAGCGGATGCGGCCCGGGCCACTGCCATCACTGGGATAGAGCTCTACACCAGTATTGACGTTTATGTAAGTGCCCTTGAGCAGGCCGTCTACAGAGAAGTAGTTCGTGACAAGTGTCATGGATCCTGGGACCACCTTTGTCAGAGCATAGTCACCTTCACCCCGGGGGACCTCAACATCCCCGGGATAGTCCTGCACTATCTTGAGCTTTCGATTCGTGTGACGAAACTGTCTTCTAATCACTAGACCCTTAGGAGTGATTTCGACGACTCTCCCTTTAGTGAGAAGTATTGATCTCCCATCCAGTTTCACATGCTCCATGTTGATTGAGTCATCAACTTGTGGCATGTCTAGACCAACTACCTTCTCAATCTTTGATGTCATATACGCCCTTTCTTCAGGACGGTCCTCGATTACCATCTCAGCCAGATCCACCAGGGGTGTATATCCGGCACTCTTGAAGAAGTGGTGCTTGTCTATAGTGGGTTTGATCTTCGCCCTCGTCTTGTCCAAGACTTCCTTGACCTCTGATGGAAACTCGATGTCCGCATTGCTAGTTCCTTCAAAGAGTAGGCTTGCCCCATTCAAATCATTATACTTTGAGTAGACTCGCTGTGCCGTGTCCAGCAAGTCGTCAATCTCGTTGCGTAGCTCCTCCTCAGTAAGCCGATAGGCAGCGGTACGCCAGAGAATGCCCCAGTCTTCAGTGTGTTCACGAATCTTTCTACCAAGATTCAGCAAGTCATTCCTAGTATCAACATCTTTTATCTTGGTACTAAGTCGCACAACTGGTTCGGGTAGTAAGACCGCCGCGCGTCCCGGAATTGTTATGCTTGAAGAGAGAACTGGTGCTTTGCGTCCATAGTCGTGAGCACGAATCTGAACCATCAAGTCTTCCCCGCGTTTCAGGCCCCTGTCTGGAAGCAGTCCCGAGATGACTCCTAAATCGACTCTGGTCTGTCCTGTTCTTTCGTCCCTGCCAAGCACATAGCCCTTGTATATCGAACTCTTCGCAACTCTTGGAGTGCGGGTTATCACCCATCCAAGTCGTCTCCGTAGAACGTCTGTCAGTCGGTTCAGGATTGATTCGTATGCAATTGCCACAATACCCTGCAAATCGCTTCGGTCCCAGATGTCCACATCAGGAATCTCATTCCTGAATGGCAAACCGAACCGCCTCGCCACTTCAGGAGTTGGCTGAACCATCTCAAAGTGATTTTGCAGCAGAATCTGTGTCAACGACTGCGAGTAGATCCCTCTTATCCGCGCTTTCATCATCGGCAAACACTGGCCCTAGGAAAAGGCGTCAACTCTCCACCACGACCGTCCAAGACTGACGTGAATTCGGAACGTCCTGCTCACGCGTCACGTATTGGCTCCAAGTAGCTCAATACGCGCCAGATTCTTGTTCGAGCATAATTAGGACAGTTTGGGTCCTGATTTGGCTCATCCAGGATTGCTATGGCATTCTGGGCTCTTGCAGCTGGCGAATCACCTTCATTTTCAAGGGCTGCAATGGCTTCGTTGGCGGCCCGCCTGATGTTGCGGGGGACCGAGTTGTTCTCAGATATTTGCTTCAAAAGCTGTTTGCTAAAATTCATGCTCTCTTGTGCTTCGGGGTCCATGTGGACTCACCTCTGAATTGTCTCTACGCACAGATGGTGTGCGAAATACAATTGAGGAAACAGCCACTTGCCATATCAAGATTTTGGCATAGCAAGGAATCCGTGACGTCTGGGGATGTCTTATATCAGACTGCGTTTTTCACTCATCTGTGGCCATTATGACTGAGAAGAGTGAGAGTTCCATCAAGAAGATGGCTGAGCTTCTGCGCCGCGGAGCAACGATGCTAGCTCAATCTTGCCCACAGTGTGGTTCACCACTGCTGAAGGTGGAAGATGACATCTACTGTGCGACCTGTGACAGAAGGGTAGTCATCGTAGAGTCAGATCATGAGGCCGAAGCTGAGGCTGTCAAAGTCCTAATCCCCAAACTTAGAGAAACCCTGATCAAAAAACTCTCAACGCTGACCAACGTCCTTGAATCTGAGGATAACCCTGAAGAACTGACCAAGCTCGCTAATCTTATGGTCCTGCTTCTGCAGGCACTGAATAGACTTGAGAATATGTCAGAATGAGTGCCCCGCCTACTCTTTCTTGGTACCTCTACGAAGCCGGGCTCTTCGGGCCTTTACTTCCTCTGGTCCCTTTAGGACCTTGCTCTTCCGAATCTCACACTCGCGGACGGGAATGATCTTCTTGACCTCTTCATGAACCTCCGAGGCCAAATCTCCAAGAAGCACCTTCTGAACCAGTTCATCAAAGACATGTTTCTTTGCATGAGCTCTAATGATTCGTTCGATGGTCTTTCGCACTGCATGCTCCTGACTTGTCTTCGACCGGGTTGTCGTGAAGACAATAACCGAGATGCGCATGAGGAAGTCATCCTTTGTCAGAATCGGGCCGATCCAGTCTATCCTTGAAGTGCCTCTTCTGACAAGGCCTCGAAGGTAGTCTGAACTCCATTCATGTCCATGAAAGACCGTCTGGGCCTGTTGTCCCGTGACTTCCAGTATTCTGAATCGAATCTTTACATGAATCTGGTCAAAATCCCCAGTTAGATCATATAGCGTTGGCTGTACTGTACGACCAAGCAGCAATTCAGGTGTGCCGGCAGGCGTAGTGCCTATCTCCTTGCTGTCGAAGTACTCTGGTGCAAGTACCTGATACCAAGTCTTCTCACGCCACTTGTCTCGGGTCCTTGCCGCTGCCTGTCTACTTCTTGAGGACATCTGACCATCACGCTCATGATGTAACTATGAGTGAATCCAAAGAATCACGACGGTTGACGGTCTGAGCCGTCGAACCGCGCCGACTATCAATGAGTCGGTTAAAAAGATTGTGACATGCACTGCATCTCTGGCTAGCACAACCCAGTAAACTAGATATTGGGAAGAGTTCAGAGCGGGTTGGAGTCCATAACAATGACTGAGATTGTATGCCCCCGCTGTGGGTACAAGGAAATCGCCATGGTGAAGAAAGAGATGACTGGGGGCGGCGGATACAAGAGACACTTTCGGTGTCCAAGATGTAGCAACACCTGGCAGAAGAAGGACTGAAC
>JBHLOD010000152.1:0-4812 GCA_048940825.1 Promethearchaeota archaeon
TGATTCCTGTCCCTGGGGCAAAGAGCGGGGTAAGATTGGTGGGTTGAACATAGAGTAGTCCTACTCCAATGAATGAGAAAAGCACGATCGACTGCGCGATATTGAATGCTCCGAGCACACCGCTCACACTCTTCACACTAACCGTGTTTGTAATGAAGGTGAGCGAGATAATCATGACTGCGATGATACCGACTATCTCAGGTCGAATTCCTGGAATTAGAAGCGCGATGGTGTGGGCAACCGCCAAAGAGTACAATCCACATGCAACAATGTTGCCGACAAGCAAAAACCAACCAGTGAGGAATCCTGGGAATCCCCCATATGTTTCTTGAGCAAAAGTGTAGCCGCCGCCTTGCTTCGGGATTGATGAAGCGAGTTCCGCATAGTTGATTGCCGTGAATACGGTGAGGAGTCCAGTCGCCATATAAGCAAAGATTAGGGCGGGCCCAATCATACCAGCTGCGATGCCTGAGATCACGTAGATTCCACCGCCGAGCATCGCACCTAGGCCCAGATTCGTGGCTCCCGCAAGACCAAGACGCCTGGCAAACTTCTCCTCTGATATCTTCAGGCCAGACGTTTCTGTCATTTGGGTCACCTATTGGAGTACTTGGTTTTGCCCTCATACTCTCTATTTCTTTGTTCACTGCGCGGCCTAGCAGTCCTCTTTTCAAAGTTCCGAATAGGCATAAACGAGAAACTGTCTGCGTTGTAGTAAGGGTTTATTAGGTTACAAAGTACTTTGCTGTACAGAGTACTTTGCCAAGTGAAGAACAATGAATGAAGAAAACGACTTGAAATCTATCGAACAACAGTCATTCCGTGAATTGATGCACGATGGCTTTACTGAGATGCTTCTCGGCCTGGTGTTGGCTGCACTGCCGGTAATAGTCCTGCATCCGGGGATAATATCCATCTTTGTGGTCTTCTACATCATATTCCTGCCCTCCTTTTTCGAAGGGATCAGAAGGAACTACATCTATCCCAGAATTGGATACGTGAAGCTAAGTGAGGATGAACCACCAAAGGTGACCGTTAGACTAGTGGCCACACTAGTGTTGATCATCGTTTTTTTGGCCGTGGTAATCTACTCGGTGGGAATTGGAATTGTCGACCAAGACTTGGTATACAGGTGTATCCCAGCCGCCTTCGGTCTAATCATGTGGGTTCCTTCTGTATATCTCGAGGAGAAGAGTGGACAGAATCGGTACTACCTCTTCGGCGCGTTGATGACTGTGACTGGAGTCGCTGTTGCGTTGGCTCCCATAGCAGACGCGAACTTCGCAGGATTTCTGTACTTCGTCTGTTGGGGACTATTCTTCCTCGTATTGGGTCTAGTGAAGTATGCCATCTTCGTCCGGAGGTTTCCAGTAGTCGACATACCGGAGGACGCCCAAGATGAGCTCTGAGGATGGTCGGCAGCCAATCGAGATCAACAAGCTCATCCACGAGCCGGCACGATTGCAGATTATGACTCAGCTCTATGTTGTTGAAGAGGCAGACTTCATCTTCCTGATGCGTCAGACTGGGCTGACATGGGGGAATCTCTCTTCCCACATAGGCAAGCTTGAAGATGAGGGATACATCGAAGTAAGAAAGGAGTTCTTGGGAAAGAAGCCACATACGGTTCTTGAGATAACTCCAGATGGTAGGAAAGCCCTCGAGGAGTATCGAATTGCCATCAACAAGATCTTTGAAGGTGTGCCCGAGTAGAATTGCAAAGCAGTGTCAATTTCGTTCGCATATCTTCTCTTCCTCCCACTCTCTTGTCCAACGCCTAAGTTTAAATGTGACAGTGGGCGGCCCAGCATCGTAGGACTAATGGATTAGTCCGCTAGGTGAAGTGACTGAACATGATGTGGAAAGTAACAGACGCATGCACTGCGTGTGGAACTTGCGCTGATGTCTGCCCGGTCGATCCGACACTGTATGTTGTGAACGATACGGCAGTATATCAGGAAGCACGTGCCGATGAATGCACTGAGTGCTTCGCCTGCGTAGACAGCTGTCCTGAGGGCGCTATCGAAGAGGCGTAGCGGCACGCGCAAGAGCAAAGACAACAACGAATCGACAGGAACGTCCGTACCAGAAATGCGGCGTTCCTGTCAGTGACACCTATCCGATTCCTGACTGGGCGTCTTGTCTATCTTTTCACCTTATAGGGCTCACCAAACACCGAATCGAAGAACTCTCTTAGTGAGTCGTCAAGTATCACTACTCTGACCATAGCTAGATCATCTTCCGAAGGATCGAAGCTCCCTCTCACCAGTTCTATCCTCTCTTCTTCTTCCCGTGTCAGCGTCGTTCTCTCCTCATCAACCTCTTCGTGAAGATTGAATTCATCTCGAACCTTGTTCATCAGGTTTCGATATATGGTCGGATCCACTTTGTAGAATAGCCTCAGTGAAGTCCACCTCCATCATCGGGGTGTTGTCTTCCTACGGGAAGGTATAAGTGGTTAACTGAATCCCCTATGGCCAATTCATGAGGGAGAGGATACTCACTGATGACCATCGACCGAACAAGGTTGGGCAGTCTGCTAGTCTTGAGTCTGCTGATGTCGGGCTTTGTCCTGCCCCTTGCAGCCTCATCTGGAACTCAGCCGGTCAAGAACGTAGGGTTCGTTTCATCGGACTTCACTTGGCAGACACTCAATCGCAACATGAACGTCACTACCTTTGTCTCCCCTGACGGAAGTAAGGATGAGCTCTGGCACTTCCTGCAGAGTGCAGAGGAGAGCATCTACGTTGAGATATACGGGATAAACAATCCCTACATTCTCGAGCTGATACACGAGCTCAATGTAGCCAAGCCGACACTTGACATGAAGTTCCTTCTGGGATGGAACAGCTTGGGATATCCGAACGAGAACAAATACGTAGCCAACAATCTGACGCTTCTTGGATATCCTGTCAAATGGACAAACTCTTCAGATTTCACATATGCTCACCAGAAGTTTGTTATCATCGATAACGAAACTACCATAGTTCACGCCGGCAACTGGGCGAAGACAAGTTTCCCTGAAGATGGCAAGAAGGCCAACAGAGAGTGGAGCATTGCCATGACTGACATCCAGGTCACCAACTACTATCTTTCAGTATTCGACTATGACTGGGGGAGAGGGACTGACTACGATTCAGGCACACATGGAACTGGTGATCCTCTGACTTACACTGGTGACAGTAGTACGTACCCCCGTCCCTTTGCAGACGCGGGACAGTTCAGTGGACCTATGAATGTCACGCCCATATTCAGTCCTGACACAAGCCTCCAGGGAATTCTCTACTGCATAAACGCGGCACAGGCAACCTTAGACATTCAGATTCCTTATTTTACAAGCATAGGTGATGCGGGAGCTGTTGATCAAGTAGTCGACGCAATCCTAGCGGCCAAGGCCCGTGGAGTGACGGTCCGTGTCATATCCGAGGAAGAGAAAGACTGGCTTGAGATTGAGGAGATACTTCAAGATCATGCAATCCCCATCGTGTGGCAGGACACTAGGTGGTTCACTGCCAACCACAACAAGGGTATCATCGTTGATGGACGGATTGTTCTGATAAGTAGCATAAACTACAGTGATGGAAGCATAACTGAGAACAGAGAGGCTGGAGTCATCATCGAGAACGAGGATGTGGCTCAATGGTACTTGGATGTCTACGACTTCGACTGGGCCATTGGTGATTGCGATGCCATGAACGAGGTCAATTTCTACTGGTCTCCCAACATACCGACCAGCTCTACTACAATCAATGTTACAGTTTACGCTCATATGCTCAATTCTACTAATCTTGATGAAGTGAACCTTGGGGTCAAGTATGGAACGGGAGCATGGAACAACTACAGCATCATCAGTCAAATCCACAGATCTGAGGAGGGTGACTTGGAGAGCTACTCACGACTTCTTCCTGCCCAGGCTGATGGTACGAACATCACTGTTCAGGCGTCTATCAGAGTCGGCACAACATGGTACGTTGGCATGGAGATGGTGATTCGGGTACGCAACTCCATTGGATCACTTCCAACCACAACTACAACAACCACCGTAGACCCGCTCATGCAATTCCTCATCGATTGGGGTATCTACATCGCTGCGGCCATCGCAGCCTTGATTCTTGGAATCATCTTCAAAAGAAGGAAGTAATGACACGCCTGTGGGAGTGCTCTGGTTCAGTGCTGGAGGTGGTGAACCGGGGCTTCCCCCTGCATTTCACAAATACATGGTGCAACTAGGAGCTTTCTGCGAAACCGGCGAACTTCTCGCAGCTTTCTGCCTCCTTGGATTCTCCGCGTTTCTCGTGCAGCTCAGCTGCAATCCTGTATGCACGTGCTACCTCTGTCCACTTCTCCTGTGCATCTAGGCATAGGGCAAGAGCCTTCCATGTTTCGGGGTTCTCTGAGTCGTGCTTGATGGCTTCATTGTAGGCATTGATGGCCTCATCTATTCTCGTCATGCTCTCCAAGGCTCGAGCCTTCTTCTCCCACAGTTCAGCGCACTCAGGGGATAGTCTCAGGCCTTCTTCTGCGGCCTCCAACGCCTCTTCGAACCTGCCTAGTGTCAAATGTGCCTCAGCCTTGTTGCTGTGTGCTCTGAAGTCGTATGGACTGATTGAGATGGCCAAATCGAACGCAACTTCAGCAAGTGTCTGTTCTCCGATAATGACGTGAATCAACCCCACCTCATTGAGAGCTTCTAGGCAGTTGCGGTCGACGTTTAGCACTTCACGGTAAATCTCTATGGCCTCCCCGTAGTCCCCCTGCTGACGGAGTTCTCGTGCCTTCTGCAGAAGCTGGCTTTCGCTCTGCTCCTCGGAT
>JBHLOD010000153.1:0-4791 GCA_048940825.1 Promethearchaeota archaeon
AAAGCAGTCGCTGATGCAGTGGTTCGAACTGTTACCGACGGCGTCATTCCAGAAGAGTTAGTCCCGGACATCATTGTGGCCGCGAATGTGTTTGTGCACCCCAGTGCTGTCAATTCTAGACGTGTTCACATCAACAACTTCAGGGCTGTAAGGTTCGCAATAAGACGGGCAATCGAGAACAGACAATCAGTAGATGAAATCATAGCTAGAAGGGATTCTGCGCGACATCCGTTCGCATACAATCCGTGATGTCACGTCAGGCGCCACGTTACATAGCGAGAATTGGGTACTTGTGCCTTGGATAGAAACGCCAAATGTATATCTATACAGAAAACTTAGGGTATCCGCTCAAAGATAAGTGAGGTTTAGAAATTGAGAACCTGTGCAAAGTGTGGAAGAGCTAACCAACCTACACGTAAGTATTGCACCCGTTGTGGAGCATCTCTGATCGGTATCACAGATGAGAAGAAACCTGCGCCTGCTGGTTCGACTCGTGAGGTCGGGACTGTTACCACAGGAGAGCAGGCAATGGCAAGCGACAAGATTGCTAAACCTGCTTCTACCGTCCCCCCAGTCGAGGATCCTGAAACTCGACTTGTCCGACCCAGTGAGGTCAGAACGGACCGTCTTAGGAGCGCTGATCGTCATGTTGCGAAGACAGAGTTCGAGAAGGCAAAAGAGGTCTTCGAACAGGCAGAGGAATACGGCGTCGAAGAAGGTCAAGCTGGTATTGTGGAAACCAGAATGCTAAGGGCCAGTGAGGTGCGAGAACTTCTAGACAGTGTTGCTGAGATGCCTCAAGACGCAGGATTCCAAGCTGAGCCGGGTCCTGATGAATTTGGAGCGCCTACCGCTCCGGCACCTACAATCCCTACTCCGCAGGACATTGAGCAGAGCATTCTTGGTTCGAAGTCTTCTTTGGTAGAAAAGGAACCGGAGCCAGAACCAGTTGTTAGCACTGCCCCGGAACCCGCAGGTGCTCCAACACCGTTCAGTCCCGTGGTGCCAACTGAGACTCCTGAAGTTGAAATGCCCACACGTCCTCCAGCTGCTCCGGTCCCAGCTCCCACGCCAGCGGCACCTGCAGCACCTCCACCCACACCTGTAACTCCTCCACCCACTCCTGCCGCCCCCGCGCCCGCGCCTGCTGCAACAGTTCCAGTGCGACCACCATTCGAACCCAAACCAGCAAGTGATACACTGGATATAGATCTTCCAGACCCTGCTTATCGCAACGACCCGAAGATTAAGAGCGTCCACGTTGAGATTAGACAGTCCAGCATTGATCTTCAGCGACTCGAATATGACCTGGAAGGCATCCGTTCACAATTGGACGCAGAGGTCGATAGGTTTGAAATGGTAGCAGATCAAAAGAAGACTCGATATGAGAACCTCAGAGAACAGACGCTCGCAGCCAAGAAAGAAGCCGAGCAGGCAAAGAAGGAACACGGTGAGGCAGACAAGCGTAGAAACAAGAGGATCTCCGACGAACAGAAACGTATCGAGAAGATGCAGAAACAGATTAAGAAAGCTGAGAGCGCAAGAAAGAAACGGATTGAGCAGCTCGAGAAGGAGAAGCAGAGGGCTGCCGAGAAGGCGGCTAGAGGATAAATCACAGGCAGTTCTTTCAAAACGCAGCAATTATAAACGGGTCATTGCAATCATCAAGCCGCTAGAAGCTTCTGAAAGGAACCCACTTTCAAGGCGGATATTACCATGGAAAAGGAATACGCCAAGGATATAGTGAATATCCTAAAGAGCATTGACCGGGTCGCTCTTTACAGCTTCCTTGAAGAGGGTGAAGAGGTTGTTGTTGAGGTGGAGGCTGGGAAGGTAGTCCTCTCCCTTCTTGACGGTGACTTCGTGGTTCGGCCGCTGGTGAAGCACACTCCCTATGACGATGAGAAACCATGATGGCCGAGTGTTAAGGTCGCCAGATTAGCAATATCACTTCTCAGAGACCGCGTTCTATCCGAGTGCGACAGGGAATATCCCGCCTTACCGAGATGCCTTCTAGACCGCTTCTAAGGCGTCTATTCAGGACTCGAAGCTCCAGTCTTCTGTTATATACTGCTTTTCCTATGCTTATCTCAAGTCTTGCATCCCTATCAGGCTGCCGCGCTACCACAAGCATCCGTCGGAGTTCAACCAAATGGCTGAGACCTGTATCATCAATATCGGTGATCTACCAGGTCGGAGATTACGACGAAGGGTCCGCGTGTTTATGCAAGGGGAAGAAGTATCGGTTGAGGATGCTGCGGGACGTAGATATGGGGTCGCGATTCGTAGGAACAAAATAATCCTGCGGTCCGACGACGGGGACATCTGTGCGTCATAGCCTCCCCAAGATATCGCTCTCCTCTCCACTGAAGACCGAAACGAACTGGTCTCAGCCAAACCTACTTTCTTGGAGAAGATGATTGACCATGGTTTTTCTTTGAAGCAAGAGCTGCGTCAGAGAATGATCTGAGTCACCTCTCCTCTCGCCGGAAAGGCCACATTAAAGACTCTTGTTTGGCCGATTCTGGCATTTGTTTTCATAGGATTATGAACATGTCCGTGAATGACAAGATCCGGTTGGATAGATTCTGTTGCTTGTGAAATCCACCATGAGAAGGAGTCAGCTGCCGATTCGTTGACATTCTCGAGAAGCGGGCTATAATGCATCAGGAGAATTATGTTGTCGACTTTGCGAGCCACATCCTTCAGGGTTTTCGAAAGCCGTCTGGCGCGACTTTTGAGTGCCTTCCTGATGTCAGCGGAGTCTGCGTCATCGATTTCTCTATAACCTTGGAAAGAGGCATGTGTCCCCACGATGCCTAACCTGGAATGACCATGGTTGAAAGTGACAGATTCGTCGTCGAGGAAGGTCACCCTGTCCTTTGTTATTCCCAGAATGTCATTCCTGATAGCCGCAAACTCCTCATTTCCAAAGCATGCCACTATGGGGATACTTGAATTCAGCTCAGAATCAATTGCCCCTATCACTTTCCGATATTCTACTGCCTTTCCGAAGTTCACAATGTCTCCTGCGAGTAGGATAAGATCGGGACTCTCTAGCTTTGAGAGGGAGTTTCTGAACTCGAGAAGGAACTTGGGGCTATGGACGTCTGCAACAGCTGCTATTCTCAGATTCCTCACTCCTAGCTGGAAATGTTCTATCATGCAAAGACGCGCAGTTTCTTGCTCGAATCTTGGGTGGCAGGTCTCGGCTTGCTCTTGGGTCTTCATAGCATTCAGCTCAGACAGGGGTAACTGCCTCATCGACTCTGCCTAGTATCATAGTACATTCTCCTCACATAAGTCTGACATTTCAGAAATCAATCAGCTATCTTCTTAGGTTGGGTCCGCCGCTGGTAGCCACGGTGTTAGTTTGACAGATGAGAAGAGAGTCTTGTCGCTGCTCAAAGACTTGATTGCAACTCCCTCTGAGAGCCCTCCAGGAAGGGAAGCCGAAGTAGCCAAGGTTCTTCAGGAGCATTTAGAGGGTCACGGCATATCATGTGGCTCCGTAAGTCCACGTGAAGGTCGTCCAAACCTCATCTTCTCAACTTCAGAGGGTCAGACTGGCAGTCTTGTTCTTCATGGCCATCTAGATACTGTGCCAATCGGCCCAAGAGAGAACTGGAACTATGACCCCTTTGGTGCCGAAATCGTGAACGGCCGATTGTATGGGAGGGGAGCTGCAGACATGAAAGGGCCGGTCGCTGCACTAGCAGAAACAATGATTCTCTATAATGACGAGAAGCACCCGAAACCTCTCATGATGCTGGCAACATCTGATGAGGAGAGTGGTTGCTTTGGGGCCGAAGAAATCGCAGATAGCGGTTTGTTGAATGGAGTTACATGGGGTGTGTGTGCAGAACCCACGAGCCTCAATGTGCTTGTCGGAGAGAAGGGGACTTTCTGGCATCGTGTTGTTGCTAAAGGCAAGTCCTCTCACGGCTCTCGCCCCCATGAAGGACTCAACGCTATCACATTGTGCATGAAGGCAATAGGAGTACTGACAGCCCCTGGATACTACTATGAACCTGATGAACTGATGGGCGAGTCTACAATGAATGTGGGCAAGATATCTGGTGGCACGAAGATCAACGTGGTGCCCGAGTATTGTGAGGCTGAAGTGGACATGCGTACAGTCAAAGGTCAGACAACTGAGGGAATCATGGAGCAAATGATTGAACGACTGGAGCAGGAAGGGCTCTCGAAAAGGATCAGAGTTGAGTACATTCATGGCAAACCTGCCGTAGTCACTTCGCGCGAGGCAGAGATTGTAGAAGTGAGCATGGACGCCGTGAAGAGAGTGACAGGGCGTGAACCCTCCCCTACTGCAGCCACCTTTGGCACTGATTGCTCTGTTCTCCAACCCAGAATCGGCATAGTGAACGTGATCTGCGGTCCGGGATCGATAGAGCAGGCACACCAGCCGGATGAGTATATCCGACTCGATGAGCTAGTACAGTCTGTTGATGTGTATCTCCAAATAGCTCGTCACTTCTCTAGACACTGATGCTGAAGTACAACCTCGGAGAAAGCTTAAAGTTGACCTTTTCGCAGACCTGTGCTCGAAACTGCCTTCCACTGGGAGGGGCAACTGTTGATGCTACTCGAAGACATTCTAAACCTCTTCTACGAACCCTTCGTCCAGTATGCAATACTCGTTGTCATTCTGGCCATCATTGCCGGCGCCGCTGCTCGCCGTGGACGTGGCCCAAAGAGATCCGGGGCGGCAAAACGCATGGAACGAATGATAGGTGATATCGACAAGGGACGGGATGTTCGTGCACCGGA
>JBHLOD010000154.1:0-4783 GCA_048940825.1 Promethearchaeota archaeon
CATCAAGGTTTGTTGGTTTTATCAAGACGTCCATCCAAGAAATTAGTTACATGATCTCCAAAATCCTCCATTCCTAATTCAAAATCTGGAACAACTTTCTTCATGTTGAAAGCGATGAGTATCGGACTCACCAAGGATGCCCACGCGATTAGGGGATGTTCATTCACCAGTACTCGTTCATTCTGATAGCGGGCTATTAACCCCACAAAAGCTAAGACAATATTCAATGGCTCATCAACTAAATCAAGTAGATCTGGGTGACGCTGCATTTCAAAAATCATGACAGAGAAAAAATCGCCGTACTCATTGGCCAAATCATGGTATATCTTCACCATTCTCGTTAAATCAGCCCGGACATCACCAGTGTACTGACTAGCAGATTTCAGGTCCGCTTGTTCTACAATGAATGAAATGGACGCTTTGACCAATTGTTCTTTGGTTCCATATCTTCTAAACAGAGTCACTTCACTAATATCAGCAGCAGTAGCCATTTGCTTAGTAGTAGTACCAGAATAGCCTCTTTTTGAAACAGCTTGAATCACAGCACGGAAAATCTCTTCATCATCAAGTACCTTTGGCATGATATTTGACCTTGGAACTCAGCTGTAGAGGTTTGTTTAAAGGTTATGTTAGTAATCACTTACAAAAGTCTTAAAATCTGTTGTGTTAGTAAGCACTTCCAAAAGATTGCATACTTGTGGTCTTAACAAACAGAGAGAAGGGTATCTGGAGGACTAGAAGTTGATTCGAGCTGCCAATGTCACTAAGAGATTTGAGGACATCGTTGCTGTTGACAATATCTCTCTTGATATTCCCAAGGGCACGATTCTGGGCATGGTGGGACCTAACGGTGCAGGAAAGACAACTCTTGTTCGCATGATGATAGGCATTCTATCCCCGACAAGTGGAAGTTGTTACATTGGAGAAACACAGTCGAATCGTCTTTCCACAGAGGAGCGGGCCCGCACTGGATACATGACACAGCTCAAATCACTCTACCCCGATTTAACCGCGCGAGAGAATCTAGATTTCTTTGCAGCGAGCTATGGAGTCAAGGATCCTCAAAGAAGAAAGAAGTTAGTTGAGGAAGCAGCTAGGTTTACTCGGATCACAGAATCACTAGACCGCACTGTGGATGTGCTCAGTGGCGGGACAATTCAACGAGTGAGTCTTGCCTGTGCAATAGCTCATGATCCCGAAGTAATATTCCTTGACGAGCCCACAGTCGGGATCAGTCCAGAACTGAGAATGGAATTCTGGGATCATTTCCACAGTTTTGCCAATGAAGGCAAAACCATTGTTATGACAACACACTATCTCGACGAAGCAACGAGATGTGATAATGTTGCTATGATATTTGAAGGAGTATTAATTGCCCATGGTCATCCAGACGACCTGATTGGTTCACTCCCTCTAGAGAGTACAATTACCGGTACTATTGATCCTAGCGATTCTACTCAACTCAAGAGTATCTTGGAGAGTATAGCTCCAACTGAAATCAGAGAGAAACGATTCATAGTGAGATCAGCAAATAGTGATATCAAATTCAGAATATTCCAGGCTCTAACACATGCGAGTTTTCAGGTAAAGGATCTTGTTGTGAAGCAACCTGGTCTTGAGGAGGCCTTCGCTTATTATGTCAGGAGGTCAAAACAATGAGTCACAACATCAGCTCTCACCGTATTGGCTCTGTGATACAGAGAATCTTCCGTCAAATTCGTCGAGACCGACCAACTCTTGCTTTAATGGTTCTTGCACCACTCCTGGTCACCTTCCTGTGGTCGTTCATTCTTTCAGGAGAGGTTGTAAATGTCCCAACAGCTGTGTGCATCCAGGATACCCCTCTTGAAGATAGTCTTGGTGCCACTGTATCATCTTTATTCGAAGAGAATGAGAATGTGACAGTCTTTGAGAGGTTTCGTACCAATGCTTTTGATGGTCTTGGAGAATCGATACAAGCAGTTCTCTTATTACCCTTCAATTTCACAGATGGTCTTCTAACGGGTGGAAATGTCACACTCGAATTGCATGTTAATGTGACTAGTGAGGTGCAAGCCAACTATATTCTTGCAATAATAGGAAATGTCACAACACAGGCTGCCAGTGAAGTATTCGGAAGTAGAGGTGTTGAGATTCAACGTAACATAACATTCTCAATACCTGCTCCAAGTCCACCTGACCTATCATTCAACCTTTCTCTTGTGAATGAAGATGTTGGATTCGCAACTACGATTGGTGAAATCTTTGAAGAGAACTTGTCTGAGAATGGTAATGTTTCTGTCACCCTGTGTGATAGCCGCGAGGAAGTTGTCGAGTTACTTGAATCCAGATCTGTAGTAGCAGGAATCTATGTGGGTTCTAATCTGACACAGGCCACAATCAATGGTGAAGACCAACCCATTGAGCTATTCGTGAATGGCATACAGACTGCTGAAGCTGCTTCAGCATTAGCAGCAATTCAGTTGTCACTCTCTGATTCAATCACAAAAGCTTTCGGGCGAGAGAGTGAAGTCAATCTAGACCTCACATACGTCTACGGAGAGGCCGGAATGTCAATGATAGAAATCATGGGTCCAGCGATAATTGGTTTCATGGGTGTATTCTTCGGTTTTCTGATTCCAGGGATCTTCTTCCTACGAGAGAGGCAACAAGGCACATTGGAGAGAATGCAAAGTACTCCTTTATCGGATCTCGAGATTGTACTAGGGTACTCAGTTGCGTTCATCGGAGTTTTGCTGGTTCAGACGATGGTCATTAGCGCTGTAGTAGTCTACATCGCTCCACGATTACTTTCATCCATTTTATTGTTGATTCCATTAGTCGTTCTCTTAGCTATAGGATCAGTCACACTTGCACTTGCAATTTCCGTTCGGATGAAGAATGAACTGCAGGTGATACAGCTCATGCTCGTATTCATCCTCCCCCAGATGTTCCTATCCGGACTCTTGTTCCCGTTGAGCCAAATGCCATCCTACATAGCCATTCTCCCGTATTTCTTTCCTCTGACATACTATGTGGAGGCAGCAAGAGCAGTGGCTTTCTATAATGCATCCATTTTAGATGAGATCATGCCCGTGATAATCATGATACTATACTGCTTGCTTGGCATCATGGCATCTGTGGTCAAACGATCCAAGAAGTAAGCCCCAATTCAATCTACGCAATCACTTGCGTTGGTGCGTTGGGTTATAACATTAGAAGAAAAAGTATCACAAGCGTGGTCAACGTTTCTTGACTTGCTGGTCAAGGTTGATAGAATAATATGCAACTTTGTTAAGTCATACGTGATGATAAATGAGCTCGGATGAAGTGTTTGAGGCAATCTCTCACCCATTGAGAATAGACATTCTCAAAATTCTCTCGAGGAAGCCTTTGGGATTTGCAGATCTTAAGAGGGAACTACGGATAACAAGTAGCGGACTCTTGGATTTTCATCTCAAGAAGATGGCACCTATTGTAGAGAGAGATAGTGATGGTCTTTACACTCTTAATCAATCAGGCTTCGCTGCGCTATATGCGGTGAATGTTGTTTCTCGAAAGGGTTGGCAGAGAAGGGCTCTCATCAGCAATATCTGCGTATACGTTGTGATGAATGTCTACATGTGGTTTACAATACCCGAGTTCTTTCTTCTGGTGCTTATCCCCACCACCGCTTGGATTCTTTTCTATGTCTACTGGTCGATAGTGAAGAGAAGGGTGCACCTAACAGGTCGAGAAAATAAAGATGTGAAAACTGGAGACGAAAGTCAAAATGAGTAGTGCAGTTAGCATGAGAAATGTTGTGAAATCCTTTGGAGAACTAATAGCTGTGAATGAGGTTTCATTTGAAGTTAGAGAAGGAGAGATCTTTGGAATCCTTGGACCCAATGGAGCTGGAAAGACGACAGCTATCAAAGTCCTGATGGGACTATTGGATGCAGACTCTGGCTCAGCAGAAGTCTTCGGGATCAGTTCAAGCGAAGATCCTATTGGTGTGAAGCGCATTGTTGGATATGTGCCTGAGGAACAGCAGCTGTACGAATCCCTAACACCCAGAGAGATTTTCGAGTTCATAGCTTCGGTAAGAGGGCTACCCGAGGAGAGAACGAGCAAGCGAGTAGAGGAGTTCGTTCGTGCGCTTGATTTTGAGAAGTACTATGACTCGATGGTTGTGACTCTCTCTCAAGGCAATAAGCAAAAGGCACTATTGATTGCAGCGCTCATCCACAAACCCAAGCTTCTGATTCTTGACGAGCCTTTCTCTGGACTTGATGTCCGTACAGCTTCAATCATGAAAGACGTCATAAAGATTCACGCTGAGAATGGGGGTTCTGTCTTGCTCAGCACTCATATCATGGAGGTAGCTGAGGCAATGTGTGATCGTGTAGGAATCCTCGATGAAGGCAAGCTAGTTGCAGTAGGCACACTTGAAGAACTACGAGATCTCTCACAGAGAGAAGGTGCTACTCTGGAGAATGTGTTTCTTGCGTTGACTGAACAAGAGGATGAAGTACGCGAGGGCATTGACCAACTCAGGGAGGCCCTTGCATAGTGAGATTCTCTGAGCGATGGAGACTTGCAGGAATCATATCAGCAGAGGTGAGGTTCAAGGGATATCTGGAGATGAATCCAACTAACCTTGCGCGTGTGAAAGAGAATCCTCAGAAAATCGCTCGAAGCATCAAGTCTAACAGTAGATTCAGCACTTTCATAACGACTGCTCTCGTATTCTCACTAGCCGTCCTGACTGCAGTCATGGCCTTTGTAGATGATGCAATCGGTGTTCCCCAGACGCGTTTGGCAG
>JBHLOD010000155.1:0-4753 GCA_048940825.1 Promethearchaeota archaeon
AATGACAGAACCCGTTAATCTGTTGCCATTGATAGGGTACGCCAGAGATATGGCCATGACCATCGCTTGAGAGAGAGTATTCGGAGTAGGTCCTGTTCACACGTGGTTCGAATGGAGTTGGCTTCACTGCAATCAGAAGCAGAACGGCAAGAATCACCATTACTCTGTGACTCGAACTTGGTTTCATTTTATATCAACCTCCAAGTTACTCAGGTCTTGCAAGCCTCCTTGTGCCGACGGTAGTGAAGACAACCCCAACGAGAAGGAGGACTGCCGTGGGACCCACAACCATCAATGTCAGGCTCTGAAATTCCGTAAGAAATCCAATTGGCAATGCCAACTGGGAGGTTATGAGAATCGTCAACATGCATGCACCAGTGTTGTCCTTGAACGATCTACTCTGTTGATCATCATAGTCAGGATTGTTTGCTGTAATGCCTGTGCTCACAAACACAGAACCCGTGACAGCAAGAGTGGCGTTGACGAGAGTTATCAAGGCGTCAAAGCCCCGTAGGCCAATTGTCACGCAGATTAGAGTTGAAGCAATCCAAGCCATCGGTAATGCGAACAGTAGGGACTCAACGATACGGGCCTTGACAAACTTCGGTACACCGCGTGGAGCGCTCTTTAGTATCCAGAGCTGGTCCTTGGATTCCATGAACCCGACTCCCCCAAAAGTCATGGCACCAATCATTGCCAACATTAGTCCGGCTGTGAGCGCAGAATAGAATACAGCGATTCCCGGATTATCTCCGCCAAGGCCTGCTGCATCAATCATCAGTGGGAATATTACCGCCAATGCTACTCCGAAAGCAACCTTGGACGTGTTCTGGGCCTTTCTTGTGAAGTCTTTGAGAACGGAAACGACGAGTATTCCGAAGGTCCCAGGGAATAGGCTCCTGACTCCCCTGAGAACCAGGTTCTCTCTTCCAACAGTGATCACTCTCTCACTTCGAGCCCCCGCCTCGATTCTGAAGAGTCGATCTGCTGATAATAGTGCAATGACGATTGTGCCCCCTGAGAATATTACGAGGAGGGCAATGTCGAATAGAGGTCCGAATCCTAGGATTGACTCGAACGCAAGGATACTCGAAGGATTCATGCCAATACCGTTGAAAGTCACGACGACCCACGTCACGAGATCTGCCCCCCATGTGAAGGGGAATAGGAGAAAGATGTCGAGCCCCATGAATTCGGAGAAAGGCTCAGCTAGGAAGAAGATACCATATATCGGTATCAAGGTCAGCAAACCAACTACCACTGACAGTGCTCTGGCGAGGTCAGTCCCCCTGTTAGACTCGGCAAGCTTCGCCTGAATCGCTGTGCAGAGCAAGTTGGAGAACCAGAGTGTACTCAAGGCCACAAAGATGAGGGAAGCATACATGAGCAGCTGCCCAATCAATGAAACTTGGTAGATTATCGCATAGGGAGAGATGAGGATAGGAGTAAGGAAGAGCACGCCGAGCCCATAGACTGGAACCTTTCCTGCGAACAATCCAGTCATCAAGTCCTTGGTGCTTACGTTGTTGCTCAGCATAATCTCCCATTGGCCGATTTTGAGCTCCTCAAGTGCATAGCTTATTGGATAGAAGAGGAAGGTGACCCACAGAAACAGGACAAAGGATCTCATGAATCCGGGAAGTCCAAACATCAATATGGAATCCACCTTGCCACCCAACCAAGTGAGGACATGTGAAATGATAGAGGGAACCAGGAACAATGCCCAGACTAGAGTGAATGCCAAGATTCCAAGCAGTGCCACCCTTCGTCTTGGGCGGAACCGCGAAGTTAGGACCAAGAATTCAGCCTCTGCAATGTAGTACCAGTTCCCTCTCAGACGGAGTCACCTCTACGCTATGGCTCGATATCGTGGTTTCAGTTGTCCAGTCGCCCTTAGACGATGTCGAAACCACGCTGCGAGTGAAGAGGAGTCAGCCTTTGTTGCACTATACCTCTCTCTCCCCAATAGCTACGTCACCTCCAAGCCAGCAGCCTGCCTCTATCTACCTGACCTCCAACTATTCTCAGATATGCATCTTCGAGGTCCCTAGCTCCGGTTGACTCCACAATACCGCTTGGAGAATCAACAATTGCCAATGAACCATTGTTGATTATCCCCACAACATCGCAGACATCCTCTGCGAACGAGGTCTGATGCGTACAGATGAAGAATGTAGTTTCAGTTTCCTCTGCAAGGGCCAGAATCAAATCCTTCACTAGTGCGCCGGCACTGGGATCAAGCCTTGAAGTTGGTTCATCGAGAAACACGAGCCTCGGCTCGTGAAGCAGTGTAGATGCTACAAGCACCTTCTGTTTCATTCCACTGGAATATTGGTCTAGTAGGTCATCCTGACGTCCTTCTAGGCCTAGCATAGATAGCAGGCTGTCAATTCGCCTGTTCAGGACTGGACCCTCAAGACCATTCAAGGCTCCGATGAAGTTGAGGAACTCTACGGCCGATAATTTGGAATAGAGCCCAGGGGTTTCAGGGAGAAGCCCGGTCAGTGACTTAATCTCCCCAGCATGAGAGAGTACGTCCATGCCGAGCACAGATGCGGAGCCACTTGTCGGTTTCATCAAACCTGACAGTATGCGCACTGTGGTGGTCTTACCTGCACCGTTGGGGCCCAGGAAGCCGAATCGACCTCCCGAGGCCACCTCCAGGTTGAGATCCCTGACTGCATGAACCGGACCAAAGGTCTTGTTCAATGCCCGAGTTTGGATAGAGATACCGTTGTTTCTCATCCCTGCTCAAACCTCCACCTTGCCAAGGCTTCTAATGCCGAGATGGAGCATTAGGCCACCGACGAGCAGTAGAACTGTGGGTCCAAGAACCAGCTCCACCATCATGAAACCGCTAATGCCAAAGATACTCTCCATGAACCGGAAGAGATTGATGCCAAGCCCTATGTCTAGGAATATCGCTGCAAAGAGAGGCCCGATGAGTGTGAATTGGACCAGCATCATAGAGGTGATCAGGACCGTCTGATGTGCTGATGACTTCGTATCCTCGTAGTTAGGGTTCTGAGCAGTGATTCCCATGCTCACCATGACTGCCCCGCAGACCGTAACGTATGCCGCACAGAATATCTGGACTGCTGATAGAAGAGCCAGATTGAACATCAAGGTCATGGCAATGGTTGGTGCTAGGCTGAGGGGGATAGCCATCATGATCCCGCTTGCAACGCGTGCCCTCATGAAACGTGAGGCCCCCTTGGGTGCGCTGCGAATGATCCATAGCTGATCCTTGGACTCAAGGAAACCTGTACCCGCAAATGGGAAGACACCTACTATGCCAATCATGATGCTAATCATGGGTAGGATCTCTGCAGCCTCAAACACCTCTCCCTCCATTATGGTCATCTGCTGGATCAGGATAGGTAGTATAATGGCCAAGACCACTCCATAGAAGATCTTGGAGAGATTCTGTGCCTTCCTGCCGAAGTCCTTCAGACTTACAATAGTGAGTGCACCAAAGGGACCTTTTGCCACACTGCGGATGCCTCTGAGAAAGACGTTCTCGCGCCCAACGGTGGTGACGGTTTCAGTCCGTACTCCTGCGCTTATCGTGAAGACTCTGTCAGCTGCTGTAATTGCGATGGGCACGAATGCCAGACCAAAGGCAGCCATCAGCAGGGCACTCGTCAGCATGTCGAGTTGTAGGATTGCGCCAAAGGCAAGTATCTGAGACCCGGTCAGACCAATCCCATTGAACGTGATGGTAACCCAGCTCACCAGGTCCGCTGGCCATGTGAAAGGCATTACCAGGAATGCGTTCATTCCAAGGATGTCAGACAACTGTGGCATGAAGAACATCAGACCATACATGGGAATGATGACTATGAGTGCGACCACCACTGAGAGTGCCTTGGCAATGTCGTTTCCACGCGAAGAGTCACCAAGCCTAGCTTGGATGATTGCAGTGACAAAGTTCGAAAGCCAAATCGTCGAGAGGACCATCAGAGCAATCACTGTATACACAAGTGCCTGGCCGACGATAGATACCTCAAAGGCCATCATGAAGGGGGATATCAGCAATGGTGCAAACACCATGACTATCAGCCCCCACATCGGAATCTTGCCAACAAATGTCCCAGTAAGAATGTCCCTAGTCTTCACGTTGTTTGAGAGAAAGATTTCCCACTGTCCAATCTTGATCTCCTGAAGAGCGTGTGACAGGGGAAACAACAGCAGCAATGCCCACAGGAACAGCATTGCTGTTCGCATCAGTCCAGGGAACATCACCATCAGAAGAGTGCGCATCGCCTCCATAGGCATGATTGCCCCTAGAAGTCCACCAATGATCATGGGAGCAAAGTATGCAGCCCATACTGCGGCAAGGACGTACATTAGGGTGACTGTCACCTTCCGATGCCTTCTCAGTCCGGAAGTCAGCACATAGAACTCTGCCTTAGCGATGTGATACCACTTACGTGTCATCATTTCACCTCCAAGCTAGAAGGACATCACGGTCTACCTTGCCGCCGACTATCTTCAGGTATGCGTCCTCCAGATTCCGCGCCCCAGCTGATTCTATGAGCTCTTGGGGAGAACCTCGAGTGACTAGCTCACCTTCATTGAGAAGACCAATGACATCACAGACATCCTCAGCAAAGCCCGTCATGTGTGTGCAGATGAAGAACGTCGTGTCGGTTTCCTCAGCCAGTACTAGAATCAGGTCCTTGATGATTGCTGTTGCACTAGGGTCGAGTCGAGATGTGGGCTCGTCGAGAAAGACCAGCTTGGGCTCATG
>JBHLOD010000156.1:0-4723 GCA_048940825.1 Promethearchaeota archaeon
ATCATGTCGTCCAGACTGCAATCGACCTGCGGCTGGAGCGTATCCGATACACTACTGCCACTGTGAATGTCGAATCGCTTCATCTTGGTGAGGAAGTCGGGATGAAACGGAAGTTCAATCTTGCAGCGTCTTGGCATGCAAACCCTGGGGAGATAGCATGGCGCTCATCGACGGACCCCATCAAAGAAGTAGTTTCAACCCAGTTGCACAACAATCTGGTTGACTCTGGGTTACTCCCTTCCAACGTCGTAATTTACGACTGGAAAGCCCTCGATGCTACTCCTGATTCTCTCGACAAGATTGGACAGACCGCCAGATTCTGGGTTCAGAAGCAGGACGATGTCATCAAGTCTTTCTCTCTTGGCTTCATACGTGACGCCTCTGGAGGCCCTCAATGGGCCTTTACAATATACGCGAGTAGTGAATCAAGTTTTCTAGACCACCTGTCACACCACGTAGGTATGGCATCAGAGAACAAATGCACCAGTATGTTTGGAGCCTTTCAGGAGGAGTTCTCTGACACATTCTATGACCTTGATTGGGCACAACATGAAGAAGAGGAAGATGACGAAGAAGGCGAAGAATTCGCACTGACGCTGCTTGAGCGCGTTCTGTAAAAAACCCAACAATTCAGTATGGTGGCAGGAATAGTGCCACCACGCCATGCATGTCAAACCATGATTATGATCGGACCAGAGAAGCCACGACTCCGACTCTCAAACGGCTTGTGCAGCTTCCTTTCGAATCTTTGTTTCAGTTCTTCCAATACGCTCTATTATCCTCTTGAGAGTCTTCAGCATGCCATCCAAGTCACTGTCTAGTTCACTATGGGACAGAACTCTCTCGACGGTCAACAGAGCCTCTTCAGCCTCATGAATCAAATCATAGGCCGTATGGGGGTACTCAGTTGTACGTTTCTCTCTCAGCACGAACCGAATCAAATCAAGTAGTTCTTCTGTACCGTAGACTTTCATGTCGATTGCCCTCTTTGGGCAGGCTGCGACACAAACGCCGCAACCTCTGCACCTCTCTTGCCGTACATGTAAAGCCCTGTCGATTATTATAGGTGCATCCCATGGACAGAGATCGGCACATAGCCCGCAGACTATGCAACCATTAGCGCCCTCATTTCTGACCTCGATTATTGACAGTAGAGCAACTTCTGTAAGATCCAGTTCATCATCCATATGGAGTTCCCCCTCCACTCTGTCCACAATCAAGAAGGCAACTCACCTCCTTCCCAAGAGCGTCAGACTGCATCCACGCTTCTTCAGCTCTCTCTCAATCCGCTGAATATGGACAGACGTTGCAACTCTTGTGTTCTTCAATGAAACTAACATCAACTTGAGGTCTCTCTCCGTTTCCTCCGAGAGTCTTCTAGGGAGGATTACCTTGAATGTGTGCTTTCGCCAGGTATGAGCTTCACTCATTCGACCATCTCCCTGTTTCGAGTTCATGGAAGTTTCATGAAGGACTAGATTGCTTGGCAGATCGTTATTCTCTGTTGCTCCAGACATTCGTATCACGATTTATATTTGGAAGAATCAGTATTATAATTTTGTGGCATCGCTACAACGAATCAATGTCACAGAATTATATAATTCGGTGGCAACATTGTATACTAAGCGTGCAAGGTATGCGCCATTAATGTGCCTTCTATGTAGCATCAGTAGGTTTCATTGACCCAGGAGTGACATTTATGTACATTATCGAGTCATGTAGAGCGGTAATCTGACCTGCGTTTGCCTCAAGAATGTCTATCATAGATTCTGAGCAAATACCTACTAAGAGGAATGTCTTTGAGTCGGTTACTGGATGATTCGCTGAATCTTGAGCTACTTGGGCTCATCTGTTCTGGCACAGGCGTTGAGATCAACATCAGTGAGCTCTCCGAACGGCTAGACAAGCACCGAAATACAATTGCCTCAAGAGTAGAGAAACTCTTCTCCCGAAGAATCGTCGATAGACCCTTTCATCCACTTCCCTATCTGTTTGAAGAATACCCCCTTCTTGTTCTTGAGAAGGCAAATCTGCCCCGCAACCGAAAGACCAACGCATGGATTGAGAATGACCCGAATATTTGGGCGGCGTTCTTCGTCAAGGATGAAGACTACAATACTCTGCTGATTGAACTACACAAGGGCCTTCATGACTACCATTTGTGGCGAGAGAATAACTTCAACAGGGAGTCGGTCTCACTGGCTCCAGGACAGGAGTATGTTTCCTCCGAGGCAATCTATCTAAGCACGAAGACAATAATCAAGAACGACCCTGTCGCTCCGGTAGAAACGATGAAAGCAGATTTCCAGAGATTCCCGGAAATGAGTATCTACGGACTCACAATGGATCAAACGTATCTAGACCTCATGGAAGCTCTCATACTAGGCAACGGGGTCTGGACAAATCCGAACTCACTGGCTCGGGAACTTGATGTCCACCGCGTGACTGTTCAGAGAAGACTAGACCTTCTGCTTCAAGAGGGCATTATCTCAAGCCCAGTTTCTCGTTTCCCACGAATGTGGGCTCCTCCCGAGTACTTCATTGTTCTCTCGTTGATTGAGCTGAAGAGGCAGAAGGACCGCATATCCAAGGCCCTCCTCAAAGACTCTCACGTTTCTGTAATGGTACTGAACAGCGCCGGAAAGCACAATCTTCTCACAATAAGCAGCTTCTACAGACTCAGAGACCATCTTACCTGGGAAGAGAAACTTGACCAGCGATTCTCTGGCTCTATCGGCGCTGTCAAGAACCTGTACCTCTCGCCATCAATGACTTTCTCTATACACCAACAGTATGTACCGCTTGCATACATTGAGAGGCAGTTGGAAAGAATTCGCGGCCAATAGCGCAATTGGAAATCTGCAATCTGTTCAGATGACTTAGGGAGGAGTTCTAAAGGCAGGGCAAAACTGATTTCAACCGCCTTACTATTCAACTTGTAGTGCATGGTCAACGTGAGAGTGGAGATGTTGAAGACCGTCGTATATGGTGCAGGCGCAATAGGCAGTGTTCTTGGTGCCAGGCTGCACAGAGCAGAAAAGGATGTGGTACTCGTTGCGCGCCCAGCCCACGTGAACGCCATCAACGAGAAGGGGCTGAGAATATTCGGTATCGAGGATTATGTGGTGGAGGTCGCTGCATCATCTGACCCCTCAGCTGTCAAAGATACCAATCTGGTCTTTCTCACAGTGAAGACCCAAGACACCAAGACAGCCGTTGAGGAGTTCTCCCCCTACCTTGAAGACTCGGCGTACGTTGTTTCACTGCAGAACGGGGTTCGAAATCCTGAGATTATCTCTAGCATCGTCGGAGAAGAGAGGACGGTCCCAGGTGTTGTTCGCTTCATGGCAAGCTACCTGAAACCTGGTGAGGTAGAGTACACCTGGAAGGGTAACTGCATAATCGGGGAGATGGATGGAGCAATCACAGACCGTATAGAACGGATCGCCGAATACGTATCCCCAGCTGTTGAAACCCGCACCTCAACCAATATTGAAGGCGAGATGTGGACCAAACTCATCCTGAACCTCATTAACATCCCCCTCGCACTCACAGGCATGAGCTTCCCGTTCGGCTTCAGGGACGAGTATATTCGACTCATCACGGAGAGTGCGTGGAGTGAGGGCGTTGATGTGGCCAGGGCGGCCAGAATCAAGGCCGACTACCAAGACCTCGAAATGTGGCTGGGGCTTCTCAAAGACGAGGCCAGACGGAACGCCTGGATGAGCCAGCTCTCTCCTGACATCAAAGTGCATCCGTCGACTCATCAGGCGTTGGTCCGGGGGTCCACTGACGAGAGTGACTACTTGACCGGGGAGATAATTCGGCTGGGGGTTGAAGTTGGGGTCGAAACCCCCGTCAATACACTGTTGATGCAGAAGATTCAGGACACGTTACGGAGCGGTTCTATTGAGTATGTTGAACCAGCGGACCTCTGGAGAATGATAGAGGACGCCAAATCAACTCATTAGAATTCTGCCGACTGTGAGATTGCGCCGATAGGAGAAACTAGAAACCACTCATATGGAAGAAGGCCCTCCAATCAAGCTGAAATACCTGTCCTAGCGAATTAGGAACAAGGAGATTAAAGCTCTATGAGTCAGATTATGAAAACCAAAGAGTGGGACAGTCATCTGAAAGAAACTCTGAAGCTATGGAGGGCGCCCGGGCTAGCAGTAGTCGCTCTCAGAAGCAATGAGATCGTCTATTCAAAGGGCTTTGGATACCGTGATGTCGAAGACAAGCTAGAGATGACCAAAGACACAATTCATCCCATTGCATCATGCACGAAGTCATTTACCAGTACTGCAATTGCCATGCTTGTAGACGAAGGAAAACTTGAGTGGAACACTCCGGTACAGGAATTCATCCCACGGTTCAGACTGAAGGATCCTATTGCATCAAGCCACGTCACAATCGTGGACATGCTCTCCCACAGGACAGGCGTGCCCAGACATGACCTGGTCTGGATAGATGACGAATTCACATATGATCAGATACTTGACAGATTGCCCCACCTGGACCCAAGTGCCGACATTCGGATGACCTATCAATACTGCAATCTCATGTATCTAGCAGCTTCAGTGATCATCGAGGAACTCTCTGGAATGAGCTACAACGATTTCATTGCAAGACGCATCTTCAGACCACTCGGAATGAAGGACTCAAACTTCTCTGTGACCGATATGCAAAACACTCCCAACCATGCCAAACCCTACAAGAT
>JBHLOD010000157.1:0-4693 GCA_048940825.1 Promethearchaeota archaeon
TCAGTAGAGGTATGATAGAACCTATCGGGATACTGATTCAACATCACCGACGGTATGCCTATTGTGCTATCGACGAACATCAGGTGGTCGCTTCCTGCAGAATAGATGTCATAGGAGAAAGGAAGCGGACACATTGTCCCGCCGAGTGTTCTATCGGGTTCCCTTTTCCTTTCAGTTTCGGCCCAGTATCTCACAATGTTGTTGAGGGTGGTGGGTAGTGAGTAGGGTGTTCTAAAGAGATGCAGAACCGAACCTGCTTTCGCCGGGTCCGCTCCCACCATGTCCATATTGAGCATCCCTATGCAACGTTCAAGCAATGCTTTCTCGTTATGAATGAATGAGATAGTCCCATTCCATTCAGGAAGCCAGACGAACCGTATTGAGTATTCTAGTCTCTCGATCGGACCTTCGTCAAGGAGAGCTGAAATGGTTCTGAGAGCTTCCATCAGCGCGGCACTCCCTGATGCATTGTCATTGGCTCCAGGGTGAGGGTGGCATACATGAGCGAACAACCAGAATTCCTTCGACGTGTCTTCGCCCTCAATGAGCGCAGAGAGAACCTCGGTCTTGCCTGTCCCGAGCTTTGCATCAACCTTAGCTCTGACCTTCACTGTCTTCCCTTCTTCGAGCCAACCCTTCAGTTTGAGTCCATCAGCTTGCCTGAGAGCGAACCCGAAACCTGTGGTTTTGTCCTCCCCTGCAGCGGGCCAGAACGCATCATAACGTCTCAGGTGGGCTATCTCATCAACTCCGGATGGAGCGACATACGTCAGGATTCCGGCTGCTCCACCCAAAGCAAACAGAGGCTTGGCCGCGATTCTTGCCAGATTCTCGGTCAGGACGACCTTGCCTTTGATATCTTTCCCTTCTAGGTCCTTGGGGCTGAGCGCTTTTCCAACATAGACGACTTCGGACTCCATATCTGCGCCCTGTGAATGGGCAATCAACGATATCGGTTCAGCGTGAAAATCAGCGAGGAGTCGTTCCTCAGGCTCGAGCAGCTCAAGCGTGCCCGAGTTTGCGGTCCAGCCAAACGGAGCTGTCCAGGTTTCGACCTGCGATTTTCCGTCAGCCACATAGTCGAATACCTTTGTCTTCGCCTTAGAGACCTTTCCAATCTCTTCCTTCAGGTGGACAATCGCATCGTGGAGTCCAGGGCTTGCCTGAATCCTGTGGAATCGCGAAATCGAGTCAACATAGTCGAAGGCACGAATGCCTGAAACCATCTTGTTGACAGCTTCAATCAGTTGGTCTGGTAGCATAAACCGGTTGCACCCAGTCTGCTCGAAGACAAGGTGACATAAGTAGTCTGCTACTCAAGAAAGGAGTAGGATGTTCCGGCCCGAAACCTGCTTCGGGCCGGTACTCCTACCGAATCAGGCCGAAATCTAAGGTGCGAACGACTCAGCCGGAGGGGGTCCAACCGGGGGCCTTGCGCCCAGCTCGGCATCCAGATGGTAGAGACCAGGAACGTTGTCCGCAATGAACTTCAACTTGTCACGGACTGTCATGGTCTTCTCTTCTTCTTCGACTTGTTCGGTGTAGAACCAATTCAGCATGCTTATGGCGGCTCTATCGCCTTCTTTCTCTGCAAGCTCTCCAATCTTGTAGATGCGTGCTGTGACGAGTTTCTCATGCTCATAGGCCGTTTCCCAAGCTTCGATTGGTGAAGCATACTCCTTCTGAGGTGCCTTGATCTCTCTCAAATCCACTCTCCCACCCCTCTCAAAGATGTGGCGGTAGAAGCGCATTGCGTGGTTGAACTCCTCTTGGAACTGAAGCTCCATCCAGTGAGCCATTCCACTGAGGTTGATATCCTCGAAATAGGCACCCATGCCGAGATAGATGTAGGCACTGTAAAGCTCGAAATTGAGCTGGTCATTCATCATCTCTTCTAGTTCTTTGCTAATCTCCATGATTCTCTCCTCAACTTGTTCGTTGATTCTTCATTCTTCACAATCGTTACCTATGGCATATAAGTCTCGCCATAGAGAGCTACCTTTGAAAGTCTGTCCGACGAACCTTTTTCTGTTAGGCCCGGCTTGTATCCATTCCAGAGTGAGGCAAGGTGCTGCTTCATGGCCGAACTGACATTGCTGACGCTGGTTTTTGAGTTCCTTTCACCATTGATTGTAACAGTGGTGTATCTAATCTTCTTCAGCAAGAGGAGCAACAAGTTCATTGAAGCGTTCATTGTCTTGATGTATGTAAAGACAGTCACGTTCTTTCTGTTCTGGATCTGGTCAATACCTGTATCTGTTGTTCCCGGGTTTGATGCAGCGGTCGGCGCAAATGAACTCATTTGGATGTTGATAACTGATTTCTTCTTTCAATTCACAGCCACGCTTCAGGAGTATCTTACGTGGGTTATGGTTTCTTTCTTTGCTGTTCTATTTGGAATGATAGTTCTAGCTGTGAAGCTCACTTTCCAGGATCCACTCCAGAAGAGGTGGTTAAGATTACTCCGGAGGAAGGACAGGGGCGGCCCCGAAGCTGATGGATACGCTAGCCTTAGAAACCGTCTCGACGGCATAACCTTCGAGGGGGTCGAACCTCAGCCTCTGGACCCAGAAGTCCAATCACGTGCATGGCGGGATGCTTGGAAGGACTACCTCATTATCGGTCTAGCAACAATAGTCCCTTCCATCTTGGTCTACAATGGAGGCATTGTCACTTGGATTATGTTCAATGCTAATCATCCCGCATACGAAGTACCATCAGGATATCTCTACATTTTGGGCGTACTCATCTTCCTGACCTGGATATACAGATTCGGTTATCCTGCCTCCAACAGAATCGCCAAGAGCGCCGGATTGAAACTCGGTGACCGAGATCTCGGCGGAGAGATGATGCGAGGAGTTCTAGGCTGGTTCTTCAGACTGAATATTCTATTGTCAGTCGGACTGATATTCCTCGAGGTCACACGTGCAGTTTCAGCTCCAATTCTCATCAATCCAGGTACTGGTTGGTCAGGTCTTGATGAGGCTCAAATACTCGATTATGTCTTCGACTACTTCCTTTCCGGGGTGATACAGGCATCTCCACCGATTATCTTTGCCATAGTCATGCTTCCTCTAACAGAGAGCTTTGCCGTTTCCTTGTACAAGAAGGCATTCGATAGAATTGCGCGAGTTAGGCAGCGTGTGGCAGAGGCCGCCGATGGTGACATGTTGGAAACCCTCGTTGCGGCTGTCGGAACTGGCTTCGCTATCACAGGAGCCTTCATTGCCGCCATGATGGCAGTCACTCTCACCTATGCACATGTTATGGGTCTGCCTGGCTTCAGATTCATGCCTGGCCAAGTAGACACGGACGTTACCTCCAACTTGATGTATGCTGTGAACAACTCTGCCCTCATCACCCCAACAATCTGGATTCTTCTTGTCCTGGCAATT
Source organism: Promethearchaeota archaeon (assembly GCA_048940825.1). Lineage (GTDB taxonomy): Archaea > Asgardarchaeota > Thorarchaeia > Thorarchaeales > Thorarchaeaceae > SMTZ1-83. The sequence continues at coordinate 3,396 of JBHLOD010000157.1, forward strand.
CCGTTTGCAATGATGCTGCTCCTAGGGGTCATTGGGCACTTTGTCAGGTCACACATCCGCGGCAGTCTTGAAGCATTTGCCTTTGTTGCAGGACTAACTGTTTCGATTCTCACCTGGCTCTCGCTTCCAGGGGTGGACTACCTTCTAACCGTTCTACCTACTCCTGGAGTAATAGAGGGCCTTACAATTCATCGTGTCCGCCCCATTATCACTCCTCCTGAACCAGGAATGCTTCTCTATCGGCTGGTATTCCAGTTCATTGTGAATGTGCCCATCTACATCTTCACTGTCCTCTTTGTGCTCTACTTCTTTGAGTTTAGAGGACGATGGAGAGAGCAAACCGGTGACGAATCTGGACCATTGCTCAACGTTCGCACCGAAGACATTCGCCAGGCAGTCGTGATGTTCTTCGGGGGCCTAATTGTTTCAATCATCGGAATCTGGCTTCTCATCATGTTCAATGATCCTGCATTCGTCTGGGGGAATCTCTTCGGGCTCTTTGCGGACATCGGAAACCCAAACGGTCTGGAACGAGTGTTTGAGTTCTTTGTCCGGGACGAGCTTCAGACTTTCTTCTGGCTGTTCGCTGAGCACAACTTCGTGCGTACACTCCTGATGATGGTCATAGGTCCTATCTTCTGGTCTGCTGTGCTGTGGCTATTTGCAGTGAAATACAAGTCGAAGGGTATCGCCTACGGGTCGACCGCCGCTGTAGTCGTTACAGGAATCGCAGCAGTACTATGGACCCAAATGGATCTTGTCTCAGGAGTCTTTGTGCCTGCATCGCCCTTTGACGAAATCAACCCCTGGGTGCTCTCTGCGCATCTTGGTTTCCGGGCGGCAATTCTCTATGGTGTCCTAGTGGGTGCCTTCCTACTGATTGCCGTGGCAAGAAACTTGGGCAAGGGTGGTACTGGTGTTTGGTGGTTCCCGCTATTTGTGTCGATTTTCGCGCTGGAGTACTTTGTCTATGATGACCAGTTCACATTGATAGCCCTAGTGATACTTCCGATTGTCATAGCCGCCGCGTATAGGGCAGCCTACAGACCAAGATCAGAAGTCGGGAATGAGGACTTCGTGTTGACCTACATCCGTTTCAGCCTGATGTCTGTGGCAATCGCTGAGGTTCTGTCGACCGCCCTGATTGTTGGTGGTGTAGCCTTATGGGAAACGATGGACGCAGGAAGTGTGATCCCGGCGATTGCTCGAATTCTACCACACGCAATCGTTGAGATTCCTGCCTTCCTGATGGCAGCCGCAATTTCATTTCGGATAGCGAAGGACTTGGGACCCAGCAT
>JBHLOD010000158.1:0-4693 GCA_048940825.1 Promethearchaeota archaeon
CGTGTTCTGGGCCTAGGTGATATCGGACCCTATGGTGCGGGCCCTGTCATGGAGGGCAAGTCAATCCTGTTTAAGTATCTTGGAGGAGTCGACGCATGGCCGGTGTGTGTTGATACAAAGGACGCCGACAAGATCATCGAGGTCGTGAAGCTGATTCAGCCATCGTTTGGAGGGATTAACCTCGAGGATATCTCCAAGCCCAAGTGCTACAAAGTGCTTGAAGAACTGAGAAACGACAAGGATGTCAAGATTCCGGTGTGGCACGATGATGCTCAAGGAACAGCGACGGTTGTTCTAGCTGGCGTGCTTGGAGGTCTGAGGGTCGTAAGGAAGGAGATCGAAAGCATCAAGGTTGCCCTGCTAGGTGTAGGTTCTGCAAACACAAGGACTGCATATCTTCTGTTTGCAGCAGGCGTCGATGCCAGGAACACAGTGATGGTCGACAGCAAGGGCGCCATATATGCGGACAGAGAGGACATAGTGGAAGAGAAGGACCACGACTTCTTCAAGTATGACCTCGCACAAAAGACCAACCCCGAAAGAATGACCGGGAATCTCGGAGATGTCATCGAAGGGGTGGACGTTCTGATATCGGCTTCGAGGCCAGTTCCAGGGACGGTGAAGAAAGAGTGGGTTTCAATGATGGCACCCAACTCGATTGTATATGCTTGTGCCAACCCACTTCCTGAGATATGGCCATGGGACGCCAAAGAGGCAGGCGCAAGAATTGTTGGAACCGGTCGAAGTGACTTTGACAACCAGATAAACAACTCACTAGGATTTCCTGGAATCTTCAGAGGCACGCTGGATGTCAGAGCATCCACAATCACGGACGAGATGTGCATTGCTGCAGCTCAGGCCCTAGCTGACCTCGGTGCTAGAGAGGCAAGCGAGAAGAAGGTCATCCCGACCATGGATCAGTGGGAGCTCTATCCATTGGAGGCGACTGCAGTCGGGATGAAAGCCATTGAACAGGGTATTGCGCGTGTACACTGGGAAGAGAAGGATCTGTACGAACGTGCGGAACACGTCATTCGAGTTGCAAGGGCTTCATCTGAGACACTCTACGACAAAGGGTACATTCCTAAAGCACCACCGACCTGATTCCAGAGTCCAGCGGCGGGACAACCCGCCGCAAACTATCTGTTTTTCAATACAAACACGGAGCTATCAACAAGACTATTATTGAAAGAGTCCAGCGCTGCCGTACCCTTCATAAATGGAGAACCAAGGATGTCATACGACAAGTGTGTCCGATGCGGGTCATGCGTTAAGTTCTGTCCCCTCTTCGATGCTGTGGGTGAGGAACAATTCTCGCCTCGCGGGAAGATGTACCTACTCCAGGTGATGGACCAGATTGAAGAAGACGAGGAACTTGCAAAGGAGTTCAGAAGAGTCCTCTTCCAGTGCAGTCTATGCGGACGTTGCACTGATGTCTGCTCCTCTGATGTTGACCTGTTGCGTGTTTGGCATGAACAGAGGGCAAAGGCTATAGAAACAGCTCCAGAGGAGTTTGCATACTTGGATGCCTTGAGAGATGCCCTGGCAAACGTTGCCAACATATATGGACTCGACCCTGAGGACAGGGCAATCTATTGGCTTGACGAACTGGAGGAAGAGATACCCAACCTCTCGGACCGCCTCTATGAGAAGGGAAAGACAGCAGACACCATGATCTTCTTGGGGTGTCTTATGTCCTTTAGAGGAAGTCAACTTGACGTGCTTCGCTCCTTGTTTACAACTCTTGAGAAAGAAGGCGTCGACTATCTCATTATGGGCGCCGAAGAATTCTGTTGCGGTCATCCGCTGTATTTGATGGGTGATGAGAAGGGTGCCGAGGAACTCAGACAGCACAACAAATCAGTCATTCAAGATTCTCAGGCCAATCAAGTTGTCACCTGCTGCCCAGGGTGCCTGATTCAGTTGAGTCAACACCATGACCTTGGGGACACTGAACCCTTGCACCATACTCAGTTCTTCGATAGACACTTCGAAACCACACCGAAGTATGAACAGAAAGAGGAGTTTGCATATCACGATCCCTGTGAGCTTCACCGGATTCTAGGCGTGAAGACGGAACCAAGATCGCTTCTGAAGAAGCTTGGTGTGGAATATCGGGAGATGGACCTTAGTTGCTGCGGGGGCGGTGGTCTGCTACGAATGACCGACCCAGAGTTGAGTGACAAGATAATACAGCTCAGAGCGGCAAGAGAAAGGCTTGCAGCCTCTACGGTAATCACTGCATGTCCTTCCTGCAGGGAGCAGCTTCTCGGGAACGGAAACAAGACGAAGGACATCGTCGAGTTGTTGTCAGATGCGATGGGGGGGTTCCGAATAAGATGAAGCTCAGGGACATAGCAATAGGTGCAAACGCTAGTATGTACTACCGACTCGACTTTAAGAAGATCAGAGGGGTCTACTATCCGAGAACGGAGAAGGAGGTACTCGATGCCATAGCTTTTGCACGTGAGCACAACTACGATGTGACACCCAAGGGTGGCGGGTCAGGTCTGAGCGGCGCATGCACTGGTGGTAACCGAGATAGAATCATGCTGAGCAGTCTACAGATGGCTGAGATTCTGACAATCTCAAAAGATCAGGGCTACGTGGACGTTCAGCCAGGTGCTACTCCGGATGAGATCAACGCTCTTCTAGAGCCTATTGGGATGAAGTTCTATGTGGCTCCGAGCAGTCGTGACATAGCAACTGTCGGGGGGATTCTAAGCACTGATGGAGGAGGAAACGACACCTGGGAGTCGGGCACAATGCGCGACAACACCCTCAGGGTCAGGATGTTGACATATGACGGTAGGCAGCTCATCGTAGACTGGAAGGGTGTTAAATCGGACGACCACGAGCTCGAAGCGAAACTGAACAAGCGTGGCATGACCATTCACGACGTGGCCAGCTCACATGGAACCCTCGGATTCATTACAGAACTTAGAGTGGCAATCAAACCCATGGGTACAGAGTCCGTAGCTGCAGGACTAGCTGAATTCGAGGACTACGATGCACTAGGCAATGCTATTGATCAGATGATAAAGCGCGAGAGCCCGATTCGTTACAGCGAAGCAATTGTGATGGCACACCCGGATGTTCGAGAGGATCTGAATCCTCCACTACTAATCCTAGAGTTCCTGAAGAACTACGAAGCTGAGCTAATGGAGTTCGTCGACTTCAGAACGCTGGAGGCTGATGAACTGGAGCGAATGAAGGACGTCCGCATCAAACTGCCAAAACGCAATCCAAAGGAGGGCAATCAGGTCGCACTGTTCGAGGGGTATGGCTTTCACGGAGATAGCCTGAGAAACCTGCAGAGAAGTCTCGATGAGATTGACAGTCTACTCATAAGCCACGACCTAGTACCGTTTGCCAAGTATGGACACGCTCCCAGCAAATGGTATCTCGGCAACAACGATCCAGCCTATGGTCTGATCATGCATTCTCGTGAGATACGTCCTGAAGGGAAGAGTGGAGAGCAGTTGTTCGAAACCGTACTTGAAATTGTTGGGAAGTGTGAGGAGCTAGGAGTTACTCCCAAACCAGAACACAAGTGGCCCTTCAGCGACAAGGCGAAGAATTCAAGAATGGAAGAACTTAGAGAGGCCATAGGAGAGGGATTCAATACTTTCATTCTAGACGATGATTGCGACAACGTCCTGAGCTCGATGGTGTGATTTGGCTCTCCGAATACTTTCGGCCATGTCTCTTAGGTGCTTATATGGGGACCCCTGGACGAAACTATGATGAGAATGGTGCGCCAAAATCGAAGCCCTCGTGGCTTGTTTGACCCCTACTACCTCCCTAACAAGCTACTTCATCGTGACAGAGAACTTGGCCTAATTGATGGCATCTATCGTGACAGCTGCCAAGAAGACTACGGTGTGAATTGTCTGGTCCATGGTATCAGTGGATTGGGCAGCACAGTTTTCAGCCGCTACTTTCTCACCAAGCTCACTCCCAAGGAGTTTGATGCTCACACGGTCTATATAGATGCTCGAAGAAAGGACGCTCTCGAGATAGTCGCGGAGCTGAACGACAAGATTCACAGAGAAACGAACACTCCAATCACCATAGCATTCGACCTTGATGTCCTTTGGATGCAGTTCAAACGCACTGCTGCGGCAACAGAGAAGAAGACTGTTTTCGTGGTCGATGGCATTGATGAAACCAACGAGGAGATCTACTCCAAGCTGGCACATCTCTCAAAGGAGATTAGGGCGAGCACGATTGGGGTGCTCAACAGTCACGACTACAGACTCCTGACGAAAGGCCCTGCAACCAAGTTCGCCTACGACTTCGAGATTCCACTTGACACCTACACTCAGAAGCAGCTTTATGACATCGTACGCCATAGAGTTGAAGACACTTTTCCCCTTGGCCTGACCGAAGAGATTGTTAGATACATCACAGACTGTGTGATAGAGTTCGACGCTGGAAAGCCAAGGACTTCCATAGAGGCACTGAAGGCACTCTGGCCTCTGGCAACTAGCGGCCAGGAGATCACATCCGATGCTGCTAGAGCAGCCACTTCAAGGATTACGAGTGTGATTCAGGAGATGGACATCATGGACACGGTTGAGGCGATAAGTATGAATGACTACATCACTCTACTCGTTCTTGAGAGCTTGGCTCAGCACCTTATGACCTACAAGACCGAAACCTACATCGACCGACAGACGCTCAATGAACT
>JBHLOD010000159.1:0-4681 GCA_048940825.1 Promethearchaeota archaeon
AGGTCATGAAGCACCCACGTTCCATCGCCTCGGTTTCTTACAAAGCTTAGCCGAGTAAGTCTGTCCCACTGATCCGTCTTCATATCCGGTGCAACGATATTCATTACTCTTCTATTGAAGAAGGGGAGAAGACCCGCACGGTCGACCAAACCCAGGAGGTCTTGAGTTTCACGGAAGAGTCTTCTCCACGTTCTGAGTCGAACCTCCTCAAGTGTGTCAGCGCGGAGGTCCTCCACATCTTCAAGTGAGAGAGTGCCTGACTTGGCCAAATCACAGAGCGCCCCAATCACGAAAGGATTTCCTCCGCTTACACTGACTATCTTGTTCTGGAGCTTGGCATTTACTATCTGCCGTAGTTCAAGTAGCTCAATGCAGCTTTCTCTGTCGAGCTCCGTAAGCTCAGACTCCTCAACTTCCATGCCTTTCGGTGAAGGTGCAGATCTCCTGCTCGCCATGACCCCTACACAGTTCGCTAGGGAAGACAAGAAGACGGACCAGAGTTCTGTTTCCGTTATGTGACGCCCACTATAACCCCATCGGGCTCTCTCATTATCGACATACTCGAAATGGTCCAGCAAGAATAGGAGTGGGGTGTCCGATCTCTTCCTATTGTTGATGTCCTCGAGAAGGGCATCCAGATACAGGAACTCCGCATGCCGCGGCTCCTTCCATAGAATCTCGAGAAGTTCCTCAACATGATTCTTTCCAAGACGAGTCTGTAGCCACTTTGCCACGTCGCCATATTTGCTCTTCAATTTCGGAGCTACCTTGCTACCAGCTGCGCTGATGGCGCTCCCGATACTGGCAATAGAACCGATGAAGGGAATGGCCAAGGCGATCTCTTTTGCCCACTCTCGACCTTCTTCCTTTACAGGTTCAACGCCCTCTACAAATCGTTGTCTAATCTGCCAGAGCACATCGAATCTCTGTAGTCTTACCCCAAGAAGGACTGCACCTTTCGCCAGTACATTCAGACGGTCATAGAACTCTGTGTATTGCTCGCAGTCCAGACGAATCGTGGAACTAACGGTGCTGTTCCAATGGTCCAAGAGTGAGCTCTTCCCAATCCCTCCAATTCCACGAAGATGCAGAACCACGCTCTTCTTCCTGCATCTCTTGAGTGCCTCATCCATCCAATAGATGTACTCCTCTCTGTTGACAAATACTCGTTCCGAGGGCTCAAAGTGTTGGTACATACTCTATACTCCTGGTCACACAGCAGTCTATGTTGACACACGCGTTACATAAGCTACTCGGTGTTCAGTTCGCCCATCAGAGCACCAAATGTGAGGCCCGGCAACGTGAACACCTCGATTTTCATGTGTCACCTTAAGCCATCTTTACACTTTGCTTCAGTCAGGTTTCCTTCTACGCTTCAAGACCGGACTTAGAAAGATCCAGAATGCCACTCCCAGAACGAAACTGCCGGCTACGATACCTGACAACACCAAGGGTTCGAATAGGAATGGCCAGGACGGTTCATACTCTGCTTGAACAGTTATGAAGAACGTGGCCGTAGCGACGTTACCAAGCGGATCCGACACTGTGACAGTCAGTCCATGGACTCCCGCTGTGAGAGCGATGATGTTGGTCAGAAGACCGGTAGTACTAACTTTGAATCTTAGAGTGTCGTTGACAGTCCAGCTGGACACTCCTGATAGATCCCAAGCTGCAAGCTGGTAGCTAAGACTCTCGCCAAGTTGCAGGACTTGGTCAGTAGGGAAAGTAGTCCACGACGGAGGAAGTGTGTCTCTTACCCAGACTGTGAACTGTGCCGAAAGCATATGATCATAGATGTCTCTTACGCATACTGTCAAACCATAGGGTCCTAGTGACAGAGGCTCAATACTTCTAATTCGGCCGGCCCAGTCTATAGTGAACCGTATTGTGTCGTCGATCCACCATTCACCTAGTCCAGAAGGATCCGTAGCGTTGATGTCATAGAGGAAATCCTCTCCGAGTTCTGCATACTGATCTGTAGGCATCTCCACCCAGCTGGGTGGCGATGTATCCGGTGTTACTGTCACGCCGAACGCACCGCTGAGGGTGTTACCAAATGTGTCGTTCACGGACACACGCAGTCCATAAACGGTGCCTGCCGGACCAAGGTCAAGTTTGTTGGTGATTACGCCCTCATGGTCTACAGCAAAGTGAATTGTATCATTGAGCCACCAACTGTCGATTCCAGCACTGGAAGTGGCGTTCAGGTCATAGTGGAAACTCATTCCAAACTCACTAGTCTGATTAACAACTGGCTCCCTCCAAGCGACCTGTGGTACCATTACCAACCACATGTCGGCACTGCCCATGCCAAAGCTGAATGTGTACCCGGCAAGGGCGAATTCTCCTAGAGGGGTCTCTACCAAAGACATGACAACGTCTTTGTCGGGGCCACCATATGTCTGATTCCAAACGTGATGGCCTGTGCTGTTCGCAAGGACTAGCCATCCATCTTGGTTTCCAGCACCGGAGCTGTTGGTGTGACCTGCGATTGCAAAGTTTCCGTCGTCACGCTCTGTCACTGCAAAGCCATAGTCATTTCCAATACCAGAGTAGACTCGATCCCACTGATGGTGCCCCGTGCTATTTGTTCGAATCAACCACATATCAGACCTACCGGCGCTCTCAAGATTACCAGTTATGATGAAGCCGCCGTCGCTGCACTCTGCTATCGCCTCTCCTCTCTGTATCAGCCCCACATCGAAGCGACGTTCCCAAAGGTAGATGCCGTCCTTGTCTGTACGTACAAGCCACACATCTCGCATGCCCAACTCATCGGAATAGCCCACGATGGCAAGACCACCGTCTTTACACTGCACCATCGAGAGCCCCTCATCAATCTGGCCTCCGCCATAGGTGTAGTTCCAGAGATGGTCACCTGCGCTGTTAGTGCGCACTAGCCAGAGGTCCTTGTCGGGGCCTCCAAAACTAATGGTCATGCCCATGAGGACAAACCCCCCATCACTGGACTCTACTATCGAGAAACCGTGGTCGCGGTCACCGCCACCATAGGTATGGTTCCAAAGGTGGTTTCCATCGGAATCTGTCCGTATCAGCCAGAAATCCATTTGACCGGCGCCGAAACTACCAGTTTCAGCGATGATGGCAAAACCGCCATCACTACACCCGACTAGTCCTCGACCGACATCGCCACCTGTCCCACCATATGTTTGGTTCCACAGGATGTGACCTGCGCTATCAGTCCGGACCAACCAAACGTCATTGTCACCAGCACCAAAGCTTGAGGTAGAACCGACAATGGCAAAGCCCCCATCACTACACATAACTGCAGACGGGCCCCATTCATAGTCGACTCCTCCGTATGAGCGATTCCATAACCAATCACCAATACTGAATCCTTCTGTACTTGCTCCGAGCACAGCCTGACGGGGGATGATGAACGGTTCTTGATGGATAGTCACTGGGCTCGGTATGACCTGCTCCATGGTATTGGCCGGTTCATAGAGCTGAGAATCAACTCCCAAGAAGCTGGCCGTGTGCAAGGGGAAGCTGATCAGAATGATGAAACATACAAAGATGACAATTGTCCTATGAGCACAGGGGTTCATATTGTTCCGCATGGAATAACCACCTCTTGCCATGAGCAGCTCGAAGGACCGGATACAATCTCCCACCAATACTGTTGGTTGTCACGCGACAATTCACGGCCTTTCAAGCCGCACTACTACTATGATGTCTTTCGCATATAGGTCATTGCAAATCAAGTACTAAGCAGTTGTAATGTGAATGCATCATCCTTTGCGGGTCAACTTCATTGCCCCGGATCCAAAATGATTGCGTGCCAAGAGTTAAACCCGTCATCTAGCATACGTATTTTTACGGCCGTCGAAGCAATCGGGACTTGAGATTATAGCTCTGAATCGAGTCTTTCACTCAAAGACCGGACGCAGAATCTCTTAGGGTGATTCCCAATGAGTAGCGATGTGAGAGTCCTACTTCTTACAGGTCAGATGGCATTCGAAGATCTGGTTCAAGTGACCTCGGGGTTTCCAAATGTCAATGTCGAGCGCCTTCCAATCACCGTTGCGGCGTTCACCACTCCAAGACTGGTTCTGAAACATGCACCCAAGCTCTTGGGTAAGTGGAAACCAGACCTCATTCTGGTATCTGGCCTTGCTCGCGGCAACTTCTCCGAACCTGCCGAACAGATTGGTATACCTATCAGGAAGGGAACACGATATCTCACGGCGCTTCCCTCACTTCTGAGGAATCTGCAGCAAATTGCTCCGGAGCTATCAGAGGAGTATGCAGCTGATTCGATTGTCAAGACGATGTTAGTTGATGAACTAAGAGATCACATGAAAGGACTAGAGAGAGAGACGGTTTTCGAGAAGCGCAACTTCAGACTACGTTCCGGATGTCCAGTCGGGATTGACTTCCCTCCCAGAGTGATGGCCGAGATTGTCGATGTCACAACAAGGTCTATTGAGCACAGCATGGCGACTGCCCACTTCTTTGCAAAATGGGCAGACATACTTGATGTTGGAGCAACCATAGACGAACCTAATCCAGAGAGAATAGCCGAAATAGTGGCTGAAGTGCGCAGATTCGGTCTGCCCACTAGTGTGGATTCTCTAGACAGGAACGAGATAATCGCTGGTGTTGATGCAGGTGCTGAGATAGTTCTCTCGATAGATACAGGCAACTTGGATGTGACTGA
>JBHLOD010000160.1:0-4663 GCA_048940825.1 Promethearchaeota archaeon
GGACACGAACTTGCTCACTTCGCGTGCCAATTAGCATTGTGGTTCTCTGGTGCGCACTACTTCAGAAGATTGAGAAGCTCGCGCATGTGGTCGATTATCACAGTTTCAGGAGGAGCGTTCTCCCTCTCTTCTGGATTGCACCATGTTATCAGAATCGGAATCATCTCGGCCCTTATTGCTGCCTCGACATCATATTCCACGTAGTTGCCCACATAGACACATCGCCTAGGGTTCACTCCAAGATCGTCTGCAACCTTCAGCAGCATGAAAGGTGAGGGCTTCTTGTAGCCGGGGACGTTCGTGTATTCAATAGAGTCGAAAAGTGACAGAATGGAGTCTTCTTCCAAGAACGGTCTGGGGTTTCCAAAGCGATTGGAGGCGATGCCAAGTTTGTATCCTCTTTCAAGAAGTGTTTCAAGTGTTTCCTTACATCCATCCAGAAGTACGTATCCCGATTTGCTCAGATACCTGTCCCACTTCTGCTGATATTCCTCCACAAGTTCACCAAGACTCCCTGTGACACCTATCTCCTCCAAGAGCCTTCGATCATATTCAAGCCAGTCCTCTCTTGATGGCTCCCAGTAGATGTCTACGTTGTTCATGAGCATACGGCCATTGAGCCACGAATCAGGGCCCCGAGATTGGGCGCCTTCTAGTTGTGGATCTGAGAGTTCGGCATACTTCTCGAGTCCAATCTTTACGAGGAACTCTCTGTGAACATCTCCTAGATGTCGTGTTGTCCGATATATAGTGCTTCCAAGGTCGAAGATTGCTGCTTTGACATTGTCCATCATAGTGCGTTCCGCCAAGCATTACGATGCGCACCTAACCTCTATCTATATTTGACGGCTCCAGAATGTAGGTGCGCTCAACCTTTTTCAGTAGGCTCGCCTAATCCCTCTTGATTCGGATGGTTTCGCCGAAAGACACTCTAAACGCAATAGAGGACCATCTAGAGGCGAATCCAGATGATGCCTCGGCATGGAATGCAAAGGGAGTAGTCCTTGCCGGAATGGAGATGTTTGGTGACGCGCTGCGGAGTTTCAACCAAGCAATCCAGCTGAATCCGAAGATGTCTGAGGCTCATGTTAATCGCGGTCGTGTACTCTTGGCGCTGGGTCCAGACAAGGCAAACAAGGCTCTGAAAGCATTTGAGAGCGCACTGAGTCTGTCCCCTGATGACCTCGGCATCTTGCATGACAGAGCACAGGCGCTTCATGTCATGGGACGCTCTCAAGAAGAACTAGAGTGCTATGAGAGAATAACAGAATCAATGACTGACGAACCGGCTGTGTGGGTCCGCAAAGGCGATATTGAGCTCGAATTGGGACGCTTCGAAGCGGCGGTGGCCAGTTATTCTCACGCATTGTCCTTGGATCCAGACTTGGCACCTGCCCTAGTCCATCAAGCCATAGCTCTCTCACTTCAGAGGAAATGGAAGGAGGCAATCAAGTCTGCAGAACGTGCAGCAAAGATTGCTCCGGACGACCTTGAGGTCTGGCGCGTTCTTGCTGATGTAAACTTGCGTGCTGAGCGACACCGGTCTGCGATGAAGGCGTTGCAGAAGGCCTACGAGATTGACCCCACCGATGCATCCATTGTCAATACTATGGGCATGGTAGAGTACAAGGCTGGAAGACTCAAGGATGCTGTCAAGCATTTTCGAAGCGCGCTGGTTCGGGACAAGAAACACACTTCCGCTTTAAGAAACCTCGGCTTCACCCTGATGGAGCTAGAAGAATGGTCAGAAGCCAGAACGGCATGGGACCGACTTACATCGATTGTCAAGAACGACCCAGACTTGTTTGATGCACAGGCTACAAATTACGCGAGACTAGAAGACTTCTGTTCAGCCTCTGAAGCTTGGGAGCGAGCACGCAAACTCTACAAGAAGAAAGGTGACGAGAAGGAGGCGGAACGAGTCACAAGACTAGGCAGGGCAGCCCGAATAAACTGTTCACACCAGAAGAAGGCAGCAAAGGCTGAGAGAGATCGTGAGAAGGCAACCAAATCCTTCTCGGACCGTTTCGAGTTGCGGAAGAAGAAGACCAAGCGCAAACAATGATCTTGGACTGAATCACGAGGATTCGGGCTACCACTCATCAGCGGCTAGGCGGTATGCTTCAGCGGCACGTTCTGAATCCCCGAGGATTGTATAGACATCGCCAAGCTTCTCCCATCCCTTTGATAGGTCTGGGCGAATTGTGACAGCGGTCACCAGTGCGTCAGCCGCGTCCTCATACCGCCTTGCTTTAGCAAGAATCCCGCCGTAATAGACCCAACCATCATAGTCGTCTGGGCGATTGACAAGAATGTGTGAAATCATTTGTATCATCAATGAGGGGAATATGACCGGCGTTGCCGCTGCAAAGAGGACTATCAGCGCGATTATCGCCAACTCCACTATCATCCGCCGCTCAACTCAGTCTATCACTACATTTCCAAGTTTGCATTCTTTGCTTATCGACTTTCGGATGCGTCATCGCAAATGATTGACCGAATCACGTAGTCAATTCCGAACCGACCCTTGGTCATCTCGACGTACCATGGACCTTCAATCTGGAGATCATCTATTATCTCAGGGATTGATCGCCCCTTGGCGTGCAGCTCTCTCACGTTGGTCTGAAGGTCCTTGAGGTGATCTATGCGAGTTTGAATGTAGTCCCGGGGATTCTCCACTGGTCCCCCATGACTGTCGAACAGGACCTTGGGATTGAGGGCTTGTATTCTCTCCAAGGTATCGATAGTCAGAGGAATGTTCTCATCAGGCATTGAGAGAAGCTTCCTTGAAGGCAGAGGGACCGCGTCGGCAGAGAAGAGCCAGCCTCTTTTACTCTCATAGAAGCCAACCATGTCCTTGTTGTGACCCGGAAGCGGAATGACCTCGAATTCTAAGGCGTCTACCGTGAAATTGTCAGGCATCGATGAAACTGCCTTGACCGGTTCAGGCTGGCCCCAGACCATCACAAAGAAGTCCGGCAAGATTTCGGGGTGCTTGATTGCATCACCCACTGACGGGGTCGCGTATATGATGGCATTCTCTTCAAGAGCCGAACAGCATCCACTATGGTCCTCGTGGGCGTGTGAAACGTATACATGCTTGACTGGATTACTAGATATGAATTCCATGAATTCCTCAATCGCATTGGGACATCCAGCATCGAAAAGCGAGTCACGAATCAAGTATGAATAGGCCCAGATGATGACCCTCCCGTCAATCTCCGTTCCTGTTTTGATGCAAGTAACGGTGTCGTCATAGGGCACGATCTCAATCATGAAGATAGCTGGGCTCACAGTCCAAATTGTATACTTCGGTTGGGGCCAAGAATGACTATGATTCTTGAACTTATGTGACAAGCACAGGAGGTGCGAACTCCCTGAGGCGTTTGAGTCCGACAACTCTGTCCTTTCTGCCCAGCCTAGCATCATTCAGGGCCTGCTCCATGAACTGAATCGCCTTGTCATAGTCCTCTCGGGGAACAGGAAATGGCACACCATCTTTTCCTCCAAATGCGAAGGTCATCCGCACGGGATCAGACCATGAAGGAGCAGATCCATAGATCATCTCCGAGATTAGGGAGAGGCCTCTCACGGTGGCGGGTCCCATTCCATCCATAAACAGAAAGTCCTCATAGCCGGACGGCTGGACTTCATATGCTCTTCGAACAGCGTTCCAGTTCATCTTCCTCGGAATGACCTTGTAGGAAGGTAGTTCCAGAGTCTGTCCACCGTTCTCTATCCAAGGCATAAGCGTGGACTCTCCGTAGGCCTTGATGTCCTCAAAGAGCCGCATGATTCGACGAGGCTCCTCTCTCACAACGTCCAACGTGGTCTTTCTACAGTCATCTGATTCCCTTGATGTCAAGTCTAGTGTCATCTTTCTTACATGACTAGAGATGATTCCGGAGTGAGGCTCTTCTATGAAGCTCTTAACCTGTCCCGAAGTCCAGTGGTATCTCCTGGCATCATTTGATCTGCCGTCCATTCCCTGTTGCACGACAGTCCAGTTCTCTTCATTGTCCACGAAGAAGAGATGCTGGTACAGCTGATACCCATCTTGAACTGCAGCGTTGTCAACCTTTGCAACTGCCTTGCTTATTTCTGAAAGCCCATACCCGTCAAGACCAAAGTCTTCCAATGCCCTCAGCTGGTCAGGCACGCGCCGAGAGGCTACCCCTTTGCCCCCGACGCCCACGAGACTATGCTTCTCCCAGTTCAATACAGACTTCAGGACTCCGCAGGTGACGGTTGTGCTTCCACTTGAGTCCCAGTCATAACCAAGCACATTTGACAAAGCCTGGAAGTAGACCGGATCAGAGAGCCGTATCAACAGCTCCAGAGTACCAAACTCATTCACGATGAACTCGCAGATTGCACTGGCCATGGGCATCATTCGTTTCACTAGCCAGTGTGGTGCCTTCCCCGGATGCAGTTTGAGATCTGCGACACCTGCTCGTTTCAATCCAGTATCGCCTATGTTCTATGTTGATAGCAGGTAGATAAGCACCACAGGAATCCGAAACTAATCCTGAGCACCTCGCGCCATTGGATGTCAAATAAGAGTGGCACGAATTGCCTCGAGTCGTTTGATGTTCTCCTCGCCCGCCTGCCTAACGTTGTCGCAGATGAAATCATCACAATGGGCGCAGGTTTCCACTCCGCG
>JBHLOD010000161.1:0-4650 GCA_048940825.1 Promethearchaeota archaeon
GAAGAGATCCATCGCATAGCTGTTCATGTATGTGATACTATAGTCCATTTTGGACTCCAGAACTGCAAGTGGGAGTTTGTCTGAGAAAGCTTGGAATTCGCGAGCTCCCGTTTCGCTCTTTCTCGTTGGACGCTTGCTCATCGGAATCTGGACTCCAGTCATTCAGGCTAGGGTATCTGAAGACTTGGAAATTAAAGGACATTGTATTATAAGACTAGTTAGGTTGAAAGAGTCATTACCGGGTTATAGGTTAGGGACTACCCGAACTTTCTCCAGAGTCTACCAGGGGCCTTCTGCTCTCCATAACCCAAGATGTCGTCGAGCAAAAGCACCAGTCGATTCATCCAAGGGAGATGCCGCACTACCCATAACACACTCCTATGGAGGAATCCGTTTCGCTTGTTGTACGGACAAGATCTGATGCAGTTAGAACAGTCACTGCCATTCTCCATCCAGAAACCATAGCAAGTTTCTGGGTTGACATACCACTTCTTGACACCCGGGTTGTTGGACTGCGTTTCTCCCTCCCAGGCCTGGGTCGCGCCGCTCAGAATTGATTTGGAGGGGCAGTGATCTGCACACTTCTCGCAGGCTTCGCAGAACCGGATGACGGCCTCACAGAAGCCGTTATCGGGGCGATCAGGCAGGAGCGGCATATCAGTAAGGACTTTGGCAATGCGAACACGAGGTCCGTATTCCTTGGTAATAAGGAGTCCGTGGCGTCCGTATTGCCCAAGCCCGGCATCGATAGCCAATGGTACGCTAAGTGCGATGTCATTTCCACAAGGAACAGCTCGAAAACCAAGACGGCGGATGAAGGCGGTTAGTTCAATCTCCACGAATGCCATTCTAGAGTATCCAACTGCTGTGCTAAGAGCGCTTGGGAAAGCGGGGGATGTAGAAATCCCCTCATAGTCCATCTCAATTGCCATTACTACGGCACGGTCAATGGTTTGTGGAATATCGTAAGGTTCACCGGACCGATCAGCAGTGTACAGCCATCTCCGGTCAATCTCTGCAATGCCAGCTAGCGCGGCTCCAAACATGCGAGCAGCGTTCTTTACTGCTCGAGTCATAGCCCGTGACTTGGTCGCAGATAGCTCGACTGCTTCTTGCTCCTTTTGCGTGTCGCCTAACAATGGACCGGTTACAGACTTCCTTGAATCGTAGAGATTCCATCCTGCCGCGGCCATGTCACGCTCCACCCGACTGTAGCCCGGCAATCTCTTGGAAATCATTCTCGCGGAGCCATAGAACTCATCCTTATTGTAGTGTTCAAACGCGGGGTCATTATAGACTCTCGCGAATATCATGTCCTTCTCGGAGAATTGTTTGTAGGAGTCAGACACCTCGTAGGGTCGTTCTCGCGCTGGAAGCCTATCTCGTTTCTGGACATTATCCATCCTCGGCTTCTGGCGCCCGCTGGTGAATGAGCTCGTTAAGGCACCGTAGGGGCATGCCCTGACGCATGCAAGGCAGAGGGTACATCCATTCTCGATAGTGGGGAATCCATCACCGTGTGGGAACCTGAGAGGAGCTTCTTCACCATGAAGCTCAATGCATGCGTCCTCACACTCTCTGTCGCACTGGTCCGGCTTGCAGAGGTTTGCCAGTACTTGCATGCATTCACTTTCCAATTTTGGCTAGTAGCTGAAACAGCATCATTAAACAGTTGCTATGCGTTCAGGACTCGCACGCCCGACGCAAAGATTATTGTGTCCTATCAATGGTGGAATCATCTCAGACAATCAAAGCAATCGGCTCACAACCATCAGGAGTCTATATCCATGCAGCAATTCACTTCTGAACAGAAGACCCTTGATATCGGGGGTGTTAGAGTCGGCGGAAGGCCTGGACTTGTCCCCACAGTGATGGTTGGCTCAATCTTCTACTCCAAAGACAAACTCGTACTTGACGAGAAGACTGGAAAGATAGACAAGTCGAGGACGGAAACGATGCTACAGAAGCTCGTGGATGTGTCCGAGAAGACAGGACTTCCCAGCATGTTGGATGTCGTAGGTACAACGCCTGAAGCGATTCAGAACTACCTTCGCATCTTGGTAGACATGACGAATATGCCTTTACTTGTCGACGGATCAGGATCGAACGAAGTGAACCTGGCCGGACTGGTCGCTGCACGAGAGGCAGGGCTCCTTGATAGAGTTGTGCTGAACTCGATTACACCTGAAGATGGGAACCATGTCTATGAGGCAATACAGGATATAGGTGTGAAGAACGCTGTCATCTTGACATTCTCAAACATTGCTATGACATCTGCTGTCAAGAGAGCAGAGCTTGCTGACGAGATTCTAGAGAAGGCGCAAGGTGCAGGGATTACCAACGCCATGTTCGACACAGGGGTCGTAGATCTTTTGACCCTCGGGCTGGCGTGCAAGGCACTCGTTTCAATCAAGGAGAAGCATGGACTTCCAGTTGGGTGCGGAGCTCACAATGCTGTTGCCATGTGGAGTGGTCTTGTCAAGAAGTTCGGCAAGAAAGCGAAGGAACCTGCATTCGTAGGTTCAAGTCTCATGCCGATTGTGCTCGGAGCGGATTTCGTGCTCTATGGCCCAATTAGGCATGCGCCATTGACCTTTCCAGCTGTTGCGATGATAGACGTAGCACTCTCAGGGACTCTCCTGGAGGACAAGTTGCGCCCAGAAAGACCACATCCAAGGTACTTGGTTGGGTAGGCGAGAATCTTGCGTAAAGCCATCCTAGTGTTTGAACCGTCCGGACTGAGAATCTCAGTTGACGATACAGTTTCGGTTCTCGATGCGGCCAGAATGCTTGGGCTCTATGTATCCTCAGAGTGTGGAGGTCGGGGAACTTGCGGCAAATGTCATGTGATCATGCAACCAACGCCAGAGCCTAGTGAGGCAGACCTGTCAGTTCTCTCAGAAGAGGACATCGGGCAGGGAGTGCGATTGGCTTGTGAGCATTCTGCGGAACAGAACACGCGGGTGATTGTGAAACAGGCTGCTGCGAAGACCAAGATCCTTCTGGAGGGGGTTTCCAAGGAAGTCGAGTGGGACGTGGATGAGGGATACTCAGAGGAGAAGGGAATAGCAGTTGATCTCGGCACAACGACTATTGTTGCGTATCTCATGAATCTTTCAGACGGCGTACAGATTGGGCAG
The DNA here is from genome assembly GCA_048940825.1 of Promethearchaeota archaeon. GTDB lineage: Archaea > Asgardarchaeota > Thorarchaeia > Thorarchaeales > Thorarchaeaceae > SMTZ1-83. Next base: position 3,141 of record JBHLOD010000161.1, read on the forward strand.
GCTGCCATGCTGAATCCGCAAATAGTCTACGGCGAAGATGTGATGTCACGAATAACCTATGCCATTAGAGAAGACAAGGGAAGTCTCACACTCAAGCGGGTTGTACTTGCGGGCTTTAATGATCTAGTTCGAGCGCTTAGTGAATCAACAGGTGTGAGTGTCGACAGCATTGTCAGAATGTCGGTTGTTGGCAACCCAGCGATGCACCATTTGCTCCTAGGACTGGACGTTAGTTCTCTCGGAAGAGCACCCTATAATCCAGTCATCAAGGAGTCTCTCAAGACCAGCGGCGCTGTGCTTGGATTAGACACAGCAAAGGACGTGGAAGTATATCTTGCTCCCAACATAGCTGGGTTCGTAGGCGGCGACACCGCGGCATTCATTCTCTCGCAGCGTCTTGATGAAACAGATGAAATCATCCTCGGGATCGATATCGGGACAAATGGTGAAATCGTACTCTCTGTTCGTGGAGACCTTCATTGTTGTTCAGCAGCGGCAGGCTCAGCCTTTGAAGGAGCGACTATCAAGCATGGGATGCGAGGGCAGGAAGGAGCCATAGAGTATCTGAGAATAGAAGATGCTAGAGAGGCACCTGAAATATCAGTCATAGGTGACGTGCCGCCCAGAGGAATCTGTGGCTCGGGGATTGTAGATACTGTCGCACAACTCAGGAGTTCGGGATTGGTTTCCGCAGGAGGAAGGCTGCAAGAATCTGAGAGGGTTGAGATCTCTCCTGAAGGAGAGCGCGCCTACATCATTGTAGAGAGGGGAGAGAACGACTCGGAGCGGAGAATACTGTTCACTCAGAAGGACGTGCGTCAAGTTCAGTTGGCCAAGGGTGCCATACTGACAGGTGCGAGCTTTCTGATGGGAAGGTCCGGGATTGAGGTTGCAGAAGTGGACAGAGTTCTCCTAGCAGGAGCCTTCGGCAACTACATCGACCCAGTAAGTGCACTTGCAATAGGCCTCCTTCCGCCGGTTGGGATTGGTAAGGTGACTCCCGTAGGGAATGCAGCCGGGGAAGGTGCGAAGAAGATGCTACTCTCTTCGAAGATGAGAAGCCTGATTGAGCAGATTGTACCCATTGTGGACTACCTAGAGCTTGCCACCCAAGAGGGATTCGCCGGGGTCTTTGCCAAATCCACAATCCTTCAGAGCGGTATGCCGTGAGAAGCATGCGAGCGATGATGAAACATATATGTCACGTAGACCGATGAAGGAGAAAGTCATGCAGCGATGAACTCCCATCTCTACAGGAAGCGGCGTTCCATAATTCAAGTGATGACAATGGTAGTGTAGAAGCAATGAACGAACTTACTGAGGCGTTGGTTGAACTCGAGGAGAAGAGTGTCCGCGAGCTTGTCGAGTCGCAGCTTTCCGACGGGAAAGACCCGTTGAAGATCCTTGAACATCTGAAGGAAGGTATGGACATAGTAGGTCAAAGATTCGCCGAGGGTGAGTATTTCTTGGTCGAGCTAGTGATGTCTGCAGACGTTTTCAATCGAGCGCT
>JBHLOD010000162.1:0-4645 GCA_048940825.1 Promethearchaeota archaeon
ACCGATGACAGTCCAAGCGCTGATTCCGTTGATGAAGGGTAGTATTCCCGCGACCATCAATATGATGGGACCAATGATTGTCGTACTTCTAACAAATCCGGCCACGATTTTAACCCGATTCTTGTTACCATTGTTGACTAAGCCCAATCATTCCCTCGCTCTAGGATTTGTTCATCAGATATGTAGACATGACAAAATACCACACATAAGCGACTAAGAAGTCTACTCGTTCAATTCCACCCCATCCCAGACCCAGATCAGTAGCCGTGAGAAAGAGGAAAGTTGTTACGACCGCCATTACTCCTAGAACTATCTGGATGTATGATAGGGGAGGCTTCATAATCTTGAATGAAACGAAAATTGCGAGTATATGGATAAAGGAATAGAAATATCCGAAGATAGAGTGCCAAGGGGGATACGCGTGCATTGGAACAAGTCCCATCGCAGTGCCGAAGATGCCCCAAAGAATCATCAGAATTGCAAACAACCTACTCGGGAATATTGATTCTGTTGCATATGCACGATACAGGAGAAGACCTGTAATAAGAATACAAAGACCCATACTTGTCAATGACAAATTGAATATTAGAGCATTAGAGGCACCTGGGGCTCCGAGTTCACTGATGAACTCAGTAGAGAAGCTGTATCCTGGTTCAACCAATGCCAATATTAGTTGGACAAAGATAAACTGTAATGTTGAAAAGAATAGGAGCAGTCCAGCTGCTTTTTCATTATCGAAGTTCATAAGGATCACCATCTGAAACTATCTCTGAATATTAGAGCACTACCTCCTATAGAGCCCACTACGAAACCTAGGGACACGGCCTACCGATGGTGACTAAAATAGCTTTTGTATTCTTGTCATCTAATCTTCTGAAACATCCGAGCAAAGAATAGACTAGGCTAGTAACCCCATGAGGGTTCTGTATTTCGCTTGGAAACTTCATCACTTCCGGGAGAAGTTTCATGCCACATTCTCACTCTTTTCTTCAAAGAGAGAGTTCCGTGCCACTGAGGACTCAAGAAAGCAGACTACCGTGAGTATTAGAAGGGATATGATTCAACTAGTTCTCCGTGAACGGTCTAGACTGTTGGTCGTTGATACAAGGGAGTGCCATTCTTCTTGGCTATTCCATTTCCCTAACCATACGATCGATGTACAGTTGGATGAAAAGCCTCCACCTGAACTCATTATCCGCGTCATCATACCACGCTAGAGAGTAGATGCAACTACCATCCAGACAATGAAGTTTTCGAAGTCGATGGTTGCGCCGAGTTCATTGTTTATAACGCCTTCAGGCTTGAACCTACATGGAAACCCTCTGGGGATAGATAGGTGTCAGATGGCATTAACATTCATACAAAGGGCCTATCAAAGAATTTTGGCCCTGTTGTTGCATTGAAAGACCTCGACCTTGCAGTTCGGAAGGGTAGTATCTTCGGCTACCTTGGACCTAACGGAGCAGGGAAGACTACAACTGTCAGAATCCTCTCTGGTCTATTGAAGCCGACTTCAGGGGATGCAACTGTCTGTGGCTTCGATGTACATTCAGAACGAGATAGCATCAAGAGAGTGACCGGTCTCTTGCCAGAATCACCCGGACTCTACTCCAAACTGTCAGCAGTAGAGTTCTTGGAGTTCATTGGAGCATTGAACAATCTGAGCGGAGAGTCACTTCATAGACGGATTGATAGTCTTCTGGAAATCCTGGGACTTGAGGGACGACAGAATGACCTCTTGGAGAGCTACAGCAGCGGGATGAAGCAGAAGGTGCTTGTTGCATCAACTGTGCTTCATGAACCGGAACTGGTTTTTCTTGATGAACCCACTTCGAGACTGGATCCTGCAGCTAGTGTGCTTGTCAGAGAGATTATACTTGCAATGGCAAAAGAGACCGATACTACTTTCTTCATATGCACACACATGACTGACTTTGCAGAGGACGTGTGCGAGGTCATTGGCATTCTAAATGGTGGGGTCCTAACAACACTAGGTGCACCCAATGAGATCATCGAACAGACGGGTTGCAATGATCTCGAGGATGCCTACCTCAAGATAGTCGGCGGAGAGATAGACCGAGAGGCACTCTTGAGCTGGAGGCAATGAATTGGTCAGACAGTGGATGGCCATTGCGAAAGCGGAGTTTCTTGTTCGGACTGTCAGGCTCCACAGATCTCGCAAGATTCTATATCCTGCTGTAATAGCAATTGCCCTCGCATTCGCCTTGTTCATTGTTCCTAATATACTAGGATTCTTCTTCGGAAGATTCGGTGCAGCGCTTGACGTAATGCTTGCCACATCCTTCCCAGGATTGTTGCGCACAATCATGCTTGCTGTCTGGATATTCGTATTGATCGTTCCAATCTCAAACAGTCTTGAGAACGTCAAGATTGGGCAGTGGGAGATACTCTTCAGCAATAGCGTGAAGACGCGAGACCTTCTCTTCGGAACATTCGTGGGGAGAATCCCAGTCTATGGAATATTCGTGATAGCGTTGGCTCCAGTTGTTGTGGCTCCATTTGTCTATGCGTACAACGTGTCGATCACAGGACAGTTGCTGATGTATCTAGTAATCTTCCTGTTCGCGATTGTGACTATCTGGCTATCAACAGTGTTCAGTACAGCAATACATGCGAAGATCGGCGCATCTCCTCGAGGAGATGACCTTGGAAAGGCATTGAGTTGGGCACTTGTCCCTATAGTTGCATTGCCCGTGATGGGGTCGATGTATTGGACATCAAGCGTTGTGGCGCTCCTGAATCTGGACTTGTCAATGATTCTTCCATCAACTTGGTGCGCAGATATTCTAACATGGATAGCAATGTACACTGGGTCTCTCAGACCATCTTCAATCATGAACTTGGAACTCCACTGGTTTGCTGTAAGTCCAATAGTTGATATGTTGGTCTTGGCGGTGTTTTCAATAGTTGTCCTCTTTCTGGGATTCAAGAGCGCAGACAGGTTGTTCGCGTACGGAGCTAGCCCTGGGAGTCAAAAGGTCCCACGAGCCGGACCTGAGAACCTATTCATCAGAGGAATTCGTAGACTATTCGGCGGTAGGTACGGTGCAATCGTTGCTACCTCCTTCAAGGATTTCACGAGAAAACTGCAGAACATAGCCAAGTTGTCCTACGGATTGTTTCTGGCCATTCTCGTTCCGCTCTTGGTTGGGTTTGGCCCCCTTGCATCCACTATTGACGACCCGATTTTTGTGCCAGTAATGTCATCGTTGTCGATAGGAATGATGTCGGGCATTTTCTCAGGCATCATCTTTGGAGGTGTAGGACTCCTTGATAGTCGTGACCAACTCTGGATTCTGAAGAGCGCACCTAGGGGAGTTCCAAAGTTCATTGTAGCTAGAGTAGTATCATACATGATCGTGGGAATTCCCTATGCTCTCATTCCCGCACTCTTCACCGGATTCTTACTCAATTTCACCTTGAACGATACCCTATTGATGTGCGTCTTTGTCTACTCGATAGTGTTGGGAGGGATTTTCGTTGGTGTAGGAGTCACAGCGAGTAATCCGTCATTTGAGGACACTTCAAGCGGCGCATTTGTCATCAATCAGATTGCGACAATTCTCATTGTGATGACCTTGATGATTGTCTCAATCATTCAGGGGGTAATAGTCGCAATCAGACAGGGTGTCTTTGGCGCATCCATGCTCCTGTCCAGCATTCCCACCCCGGTAATTGGAGTAGTGATATTGATTCTGGGAATAATCAGGCTGAACTTCTCGGAGGTAGACTGATATCATGAGAATCCCAAGACTACGAGCAGCCATCCTCATCATCATTCTTGTGTCCATATATTCCACACCGGTATCCACAGACACTTCTGCAGAAGTTCACTCTCTGGAACCAAGCTTCTCAGTTAGTGAGGAAATCGCGGGAGTTCCGTATGTCTGGCAGCAGGTCAATGGGTTCTGTTTCCCCTCTGCGCTTTCAATGGTCTTGCAGAGCATGGGATTGGACCTAGGCCTCGCTGACATACTGGCAGCATCCGGGTCTGCGTTCTCAATGGTTTCTCTCAGTGTCAAAGAGGCCATGATGTTCCTACCCGGCGTGATGGTAGGGCAGATGCCATGGTTTGAGTTCTTCACTGATCTCTATGGTCTTGAGATGCAATTCTATCTGGACTCGAGTACGGAATACGGATTAAGTGCGTTGCAGATTCTGGGGACTTGGGGATCGAACGCCATCGACTACAGCAGTTCGACTTCGATCACCCCACTGAGTGTGATGCAAGAGTCCATCGATGCAGGCTATCCACTAGCAATCTCTGCTGACACATACTACCTCCCACCAGTAGACTGGGACATTGTCAGAGACTATTTTGGACCTTTGCAGCCTGGTGGTGTCGGACATGCCATCGTGATTGTGGGTTATAATGACACAGCTCAGACTGTTCGAGTGTATGATCCTGGCGTAGGTTTGATGGAACCATACGTTGGATATCCGGATGATGGTCGCTGGAACTATACCATGTCCTATAGCACACTTGATGATGCGTGGCAATCCGCTGGGTACGCCACCTTCAGAGTATCAAATGGCACAGGTCAGGCAACGGATTTTGAGGATAGACTAGCCTATTACATTTCTCAGAGGATGATTGGTAACCGCTCAGCATATTTCGAGGGTT